>JAGRJZ010000127.1 GCA_020442505.1 Alphaproteobacteria bacterium
GGTAGAGCGACGGTCTCCAAAACCGTAGGTCGCAGGTTCGAATCCTGTCGCCCCTGCCATTCATAACCGTCATGGCGATTCCTCCCCTGAAATATTTTTCATATTTTTCTTTTTATCGACAGACAATCATGTTATGACACATGAAATTGTTCGACATCCGTAAAACTAAAAATTGAGGGATCAAGCTATGAGTAGGTCAGAAACAATCACCGAGACAGTTGAGATTTACGATGCGCGTCATCAAAGGAATAAAAAACTTCTGTTCTCTCAGGAAATCACCTATCCGGCGAATGAAACACCAAGCGAGGCACGGAAATTGGGCCTCGCGGTTGAAGCCGCCTACCGCAAGGGACAAGAGTTACAATACGCCGCTCTATCCGGCGTCAATCTTGACGGCATGGTTCTCTACGGCGCTGACCTGTCATACGCAGACCTCTCAGACGCCAGTATGCGAGGAACCTTTCTGGGGGGAGCAATATTGACAGACGCCAACCTGAAAAATGCAGACCTGACAGGCGCCGATTTCAATCGATGTAATGTATCAGGCGCGCTTCTTCCGGTGGATTGGCCCGCCCAAGTAAACCAGAGCAGAGGCCTTCCCCGCGGAATACCTTTTCTTGTCACAGAGGATTGGAAGTGCCTCACCTCAACCTATCTCACGAACCCTGCCGGCGACCTTAAACTAACCCAGCTCTGTGGGACTGACTTATTTAAATATATGAAAAACCTGAGGGCGAAGCTCGCTCACTTCCCCAACTTGCGCGCCATATCTGAGGAGGAATACAATCGACAAAGAGCAACGCCCACGGACACACCCCCGGTACCGGCAACGACACCAGCCGGGACGGTCCAGGCATCCACGATGCGGGAAAGACTTCTGAGGGAAAAAGAGAGAAAGCGTGGGACACGGACATTAGCAAGAATCCTTTCTAGGGCCGCCGGAGGCGACCAGGATTCATCTACCCCAACCGCCCGACGATCCACCACTGACCGCCGTCCGAGACAACGGTGATCGCGTCGTATTGATCGGCCAGGGGCTGTCCGAACCCGTCCGGACCGGAACCGCCTTGTTCGGTCACCGTCACGGCGTTGGCCGAGCTGTCCGTTTTCTTGATCGTCACCATGCGCCCGGCGGCTTCGGCCGCGTTGGCGGGGGGCAGCTGGGCCGTGACCGCCCCGCCGAAGCTGGAGATCAAATACACGTCCACGGCCATGTCGATCTGATACGTTCCGCTGGTGTCGGCGTAGCGGGTGTTCCCCGCCATGCGGTTGGAGGACGTCACGAACCATTCCGCGCCGTTGGAAATCATAGTGACATAATCATTTTCCCCGCCCAGGAAGAAGCTGCGCCCGTCGGGGCCCGCGCCGCTGTCTTCCGTCACCGTGACCAGATTTGAAGACGTGTCAATCTTCTTGACCGTCATCTCCACCCCGCTTGCGGACGCCGCGCCGGGCAACGCCACCGTCAGCGCCCCGCCGAAGCTGGAGACCAGATGAACCGAATGCGATAAGTCCAGCGACACCGTTCCCGCGCTATCGATATACTCCGTATCGTATCGTTGTAATGTGGCGGTCAGATCCGTCACGGTGCTGCGCTGCATCCGGTTTTTATAGGGATAGCCGGCGTTATAGGCGGTGTACTCCCCGCCCGACAAATCCCATATCGCCGCGCCGTTCGACGCCGAGAGCAAATTATAAATCGCGGTCTCGACCGATCCGGCCTCCAGCTTCACGTTCGGCACCAGATTCGTCGATTCCGCATAGGGGTTGAGGAGGAGCGTCTTGTTGCTTCCCGCGCCGATGATGAAGCAGCCTTGCGCGCTCGCGCCGTTGACGTTGGCTTCGCAATCCACGAAGGCGTTGTTAAAGCTCCCGTGTTCGACGTAAAACCCGGCATGGCTCGTCGCTGCGCCCTTGGAATAGACCCGCACGACGTGGAATTTGTTCGCGTTGGGGGTGTCCCCCGCCCCGCTTTTGGTCAGATGTACGCCGTTTGTCAAAGGTTGCTCGATCAAAATCCGGGCGAAATTGTTCCAGTAACAGGGTTTGGCCCCGTCCGTATACCCGTCCAGCATGATCCCCGTATTGGCGCCCGCGATCACCAGATCCGTGACCGCGTTTTGCGTGCATTCCGCGTCCCTTCCATAGAGTTTCACCGCGACGTCCCCGCCCTCGATCCGTAGATTCGACAAAAACGCCTGCTTGTTCGGCAGTTCGATCGCGTTAAAAGAATTCGCCTGACAACGGATGACTGACGACTGCCCGGCGCCAAACAGGCTTTGCCCCCCGCCCAGCGTCATCGTGCCCGTGATCAGATACGTCCCCGCCGGGACGAACACGGCCGCATGCGCGGCCAACGCCTGCTGGATCGCCAGCGTATCGTCGGTCAGGCCGTCACCGACCGCGCCGAAATCCTTTACGGACGCCAGGTCGGAAAATTTGTCGTAAGATGTCCGTGTGAGAGCGCCCGTGCCGCTCGCGGTGAAGTCCGGCGCGGCCATGGTGCCTTCGGTGGAAACGGCGATGGGATTGCCGCTGCCGTCGAAGCCCAGAACCTTGTTCGCCCGTTGCGCGATGGGCGGCAATGCGACCGTGCCGGGGTTTTCGTTGTCGGGATAACGGATCATGGCGCTTTGGTCCCGGGCGATTTGCTGCGCGGCGGCGGTCAGAAAATCCAGCTCCGTATTGATCGCCTGGGCGCTGAAATCGCCGCCTTCGATGAAATCCGTCAGGCGCTCGATGGGCATCCGCCGTTCCAGCATCACGATCACGCCGCTGGCGGGGGCCGTGGCGAAGGTGACGCTTCCGCCCTCGGTCATCCCCGCATCGGCGACCGTAAAGCCGGCATATTGCGGCGCCCCGTCGAAAGACACGGCCAGATCCTCGCTGGCGAAAATGGGAAACGGGTATTGATAGACGGTCTGAGACCCGTCCGCGACATAGCGCACCACCGGCGTCACGTCCGGCATTTTGATATGAGAGGTCATGAAAATTCCTTTTGTTTATAGGTGGATCGGTCGGTCAGTTTATCGGTAGAGGGGCGAGCCGACTCACCGATTTACAGACGAATTCGCCTGCTAAAACACCCCGCCGCTCACGCGCTGGACTCGCTGTTTTTCGGCCAGTTGCGAGGCCTGGAGGACGTTGATCCGTTTTTGCGCTTCGATGTTCTGGTCGATCGCGGAAAAACGCAGCGTGTCGAGCTTTTCCCGCGCGGCGCGGTCGGCTTCGCTTTCGGAGAACAGCCCCAGCAGCACCGCCTCGTTGGAGCCGCTACTCTGGTTGCCGATGCCGCTGGCGCCGAAGGCCGCGCGCTGGCGTGCGACGGCGCGTTTCAGGGCCGCCCGGCGATCCGTTTCCGCCTGAGCGGCGCGGGCGTCGATCGTCGCGCGGTCCAGCGCCGCCTGCTCCTGCAAGTCGCGCAGTTGCACGGCCTGTTTTTCCTGCAATTGCTTCAGGGCCAGCGCCTGCTGCTCCCGCTGTTGCCGGGCGGCTTTTTGCGCGGCGTTGGTACCGGTGACGGTCTGCGCGATGTTGAACAGCCCCGTCAGCCCCGGCAGCGCGTCGCCCACCGCGGGCGCGACCGCCGCCAACCCCGTCAAAGCCGGTGTGAATGTTCCCATGATATGGTCCTTTCTGGTTTTTGAAATGAAATAAGGTGAGATCGTTCGTCGGGTTATGCGGGCCTGGCGATCCGAAGCAACGAAAATCCCGCGGCAACGTGCCGGATGACATAAAAAAACGTAAAAACACGCAGGACGCCGCGGGAAAATGACCCCCGCCTCGACAAAATGCATGATCCGTCATTTTTTGTTTGACAGAAGATAAAAAAACTTGACTTTTAGAAAAAATAAAAATATTTTCATAAAAATTTTTACAGGAACGTTATTATGAGTAAAAATATTCTTCAAGCCTTACTTGCGACACAAGACACAACAGTGGAAGGCCTGCGAGAGCTGTTATCCTCAGACAATCAATACATACAGCACGAAGAACACGCCGAGAAGCTTGATCAAAACAGCGATAAAAACATCATCCAAAGTCTCTTGTTTGGAGACGACTCATCCCTACGTCTATCTGCACTCTCCGATGCGTTGCTGGCACATCGTGAAAACCGGCCATCGCTGGCACTCCCTTTCATGGTCGAGACGGTCGTGGTCGGCCTCGGTAAAAAGGCTTATCGCCCCTCGCCCGAGGCCAGCCTCAGAATTCTCTACCGTTCCTGGCTAAAACAGGAATTACCGCATCAAATAACCGAAGGACCTGTGAAAGAACTGCCCAAGGGTACGACATTCGAACAGCATTTAAAGGATCTATGCAAAAGAGCAGAGAAGGAAAAAAAAGGAATGAATACCATTGATCTATCCCATGTTCGTGACAGACACTATCCGGGATGTTAACGTATCGGATCTGCTAAAAAATCACTGTACTTCTTCCAAAAATTGTATACTCTTTTTTTGTTGACAATAAAAAATAAAGTTATGTATAATATAACTCTATTTAGATAAACAAACAATGAGGAGGGTATAATGAATTTCAGACAACGCGTGGCTTTCAGTGACGGTACATTGCCTTTTAAAAAAACGGCAGAACCAACGACGGCACCTCAAAAAGACTCTATAACTGTCACAATCAGTAAAGCGGCAAGCACTCATCCGGCCATCCCGACCATTAAACAACGTAAGTGGGGAAATCCCGGTATTAAGCCCTAGAGCATTTCACTAATCATTCACCTTCAACTCCGTTGTCACGCTTAGCAAAGTAAACGGCAACGGGGTTGATTGTTCGATCCGCCAGAGGGGATCCGTGCCGTCCGCTTGCCAGCCGAGCCCGCGGACGCGGATATCCCCGGTGGTCAGCGGCGCGGGGGCGTCCAGGATGTCGTCCTCGCCCAGCTGTCTTAACGACACGTCCTTCGCTCCTCGTCCCACGTCCAGCCGCAGCGCCGCGGTGTCTTCGATCCGGAAGACCCCTTCGACCAGCCGCACGGCCCGGCCCGCGCCGCCGCTATCGACCGCGCTGGGCGGCAGGGGCTCCACGATATGGGTATAGGCCAGCCCGATTTCTACCGAAGACGCCGCTTCGTCCAGCACCACCGCACCGGCCGCGACCGTCTTGTCCGCCTGCACCACCCCGTCGGCGACGATCGAAACCGCGAGGCCCTCCAGATGATCGAGGCCCGACCAGTTCACCGTCGGGGCGCCGGCCTCGCCCGTCAGGGCGCTGTCCAGATTCAGGGAATCGTCAAAGGATTCGATGGCGTGCACAGCGCCTCCGTCCCGCGCGACCAGAACGTAAACCGTGTCGCCCACGACCGTGACGGACAGGAAATCCCCCTGCGTTTCGTGCAGGGACCATGCCGCGACCTGCTCCGCGCGAAACAGCGTCAGCGCGGCCAGTTTCCCGTCGTCGCGCACCACGAACAAGATCCGGCGTTTTTGGTTGAAATCCTGGTCCACCGGGGTGGGCAGGATATGCCGCGAGACCAGCGCCAGATCCGTCGTCTGATAGGCTTGTTCGATGTCGGTGTACAAAAATTCCTGAATTTGCTCCCCGTTGCGGGATACGAACAGCGTCGCGCCGTCCACGTTCACCGGGGGAATGTACCGCGCCACGACCGAGCCGATCCGCGTCTGGCGGCGGATCTGGACCGTCGCGGGGGTCAGCGGATCGCCCGTGACCATCCATTCCGCGCCGCTGGTAAAAACCTGTAAATGCCGGCCCGAGACAATCCCGCGAATGGCGTTGACCTGGTCGGACAGGATCGCGAATTCGATCGCTTCGTCGTCCAGCCCCGTGCCGAGATCGAAATTGAACAGATCCCCGCTTTTTGAAAACCACAACCGGTTGGGAAGATCGCGACTGCCGCCGATGACCAGCCTGTCCTGATGAAACGCGACCGAGACCGGATAGCCCCGCACGGAGGAAAAAGCCTGCTCGGCCCAGTCGATCGTGGCGCTCGTCCCGCCCAGAATCTCCAAAACCGTGGCCGTCACCACCGTGGGGGAGTTATAGGCCGTAATCGCGACCTCCTTTCCCCCGATCCGCAGCCGCGTGCCGGCATGGCCGCTTTCGAACACGTCCGTGCTGGCCGTCAGCGTGATCGATCCGCTCGTCCCGCTGGCGCTCAGCGTCACGGGCGTATCGGCGAATTTGTAGTATGGCTGGCGCAGCACGCCGTCCTCGTCGAAAAACGTCCAGTCCTCCAGCGCGAATCCGGAAGCCGTGCGGACCAGCTTTTTCGGCGGCACCGCGGGATGACATAATAATAACGTGTCGGCGCTCTGCGTCCACGACAGCTGCGCGATCTGGGCCGCCGTCCATGGCGCGGCCAGAATCGTATCCAGAAGCCCCTCGGCATAGATCGTGATCTGGGAATCCGTAACCGCCAGCAAATAGGTCTGCTCCGTGTTGAATTCGAACGCGATCAGGCGCCCGGCTCCGGAAACCGTATCGACGTGGCGCAGACCGGCCCGGCGCGTCACGCCCCCGGTCGGCTGGATGAACACGTTGCGGAGCGTAATGGCGCCGTTTTCATAGGCTTTCAAATCCCCGCGGCCCAATAAGCTGCGCGAGACCTCTCCGGCCGTGAAGGTGGTTTTAACCTGACGAATACGGGGCATGATGGGGGGTCCTTCTTAAGATTGAGTGAAAAATGGTCGCGCCGCGCGGAACCGACGGATGCAAAACATCCCTCGGCATCCCCGGTTTCACGGAGATGACAGAGATAGGGGGGGTAACCCTACCCCTTAAACAAAGATTTCGTAATCACAAACGGGAGGCCGAGGATGTTCAGCGTCGTCGTGGCCAGCAAGGTCACGATGATCTCCTTGTCCAGCACGAATCCGGGCGGATAAAACGCGTTCAGGGCCACGTACGCACCCAAAAACACTACGATAAAGGACAGCCACAGCGACACCACCAACCGCACCCAGCGGAACATCTGCTTTTGCAGGTCGATCGTCTGTTGCCGGTGATCGTTTTCCAGCTGTTTGGCGCGTTCTTCTTCTTTGCCGGCGATGCGTTGTTGGTCGGGCGCCGTCATCGCCCCGCCGCGGGGGAAACGGGCGGCCCCGGCGAAGTCTTCCTCCGCCGCGACCCCGGCCATCAGCGCCTGTTTCAAAAAACCGGCGCGGCCGTCGGGCGATGCACCGCCGCGCGGATCAGGATTATTTTGCCTGGCCATAATATTTATCGATCCCTTCCAGGCTGCGGGCTTTGATCTCCGCATCGTCCAGCCGCGTGTATTTTCCCTCCTGATACGCCTTGCGCCAGGCGCTGTCTTCCTCATGCGTAATCGCGCTCAGCCCCCATCCGTCGCGTTTTTTATAGGCGCTCCAGACGGCCTGGATAATGGCCAGCACTTCCTTGTCCTCCGGATCAACGACGGGGTAGCGTTTTTTGATCACGGCGCCCGTTTCGGCGTCCAGCTCCGGCGTCACGGCGAAAGCGGTGATCGGATCGCCGCCGAATTTCTGGAACTGATAATAAATCCGGGGGACGACGGGCCCGTGCTGCCAGGCCTCGATCGGGTCGTCGAACAACTTCCGGTCCAGCAGCGCCAGCACCCAGCCATAGACGAAATAGACCAGCTTGATCAGCTGCATCGGCGTAACGGGCCGTCCTTCCTCGTCCGCCAGCCACAGAATATTGTTGGCGATGGCCTCGGGCGGGTATTTCTTATCGGTATGAGTCATAATCGGAACTATATCGTGCTTTCCGCCTAAAAGGCAAGCGGGGGACGGTATCTCGTTTCGTGTCATATGACTCCACACGGTGGGACTAGAGAACTACCCCGTTCCGAAGTCGAAATGATACGCGCGCAGACCGATTTCCGAGAGGTCCCCGCCGCGATCTTCCTCGGCCCAGTGGAGGCGAATGCCGACCGTCGCCTTCAGCGCCAGCCAGATCCCCGCGCTGCACAGGCTCGTAAATCCGCCGATCGCCAGCACGCCCAGAAGCTGCGTGGCGAAATGCGCGTCCGAATCCGTCAGCGGCACGGCCAGCGTCCCCCAGATTCCGCAAACCAGATGCACAGGAATGGCACCGACCACGTCGTCGATTTTCAGCCGCTCGAGCGCCTTGACCCCCGCCATCATCAGCAAGCCGCCCGCGCCGCCGATCAGCAACGCCTGCCCGATCTCCGGGGTTAGGGGATCGGCCGTAATGCTCACCAGCCCGGCCAGCGCGCCGTTTAAAATCTGGGGCAGGTCGATCCGCTTGTAAAAAAGCTGCGAGGCGATCAGGACGAACAACACGCCCCCCGCCGCGGCCATGTTCGTATTGGCGAAGATGCGGGCGACCGCGATGGCGTCGGCGCCGCTGCCCAGCGAGAGCTGGGAGCCGCCGTTAAACCCGAACCAGCCGAGCCATAAAATGAACGTGCCCAGCGCGACCTGCGGCAGGGAGTTCCCCGGGATCGGCACGGCCTTTCCGACCGCGTCGAAGCGCCCGCGCCGCGCGCCCAGGACAATCGCCCCGCTCAGCGCCGCCCAGCCGCCCACGGCGTGAACCATCGTCGAACCGGCAAAATCCGTAAAGCCCAGCGCGTCGAGCCAACCGCCGCCCCATACCCAGCTACCCGTGACCGGATACAAAACCCCGGTCAGCAGCGCGGTAAACAGCAAAAACGGCCAGATCTTGATCCGCTCGGCCAGCGTGCCGGAGACGATCGAAGCCGCCGTGGCGACGAAGACCATCTGGAAAAACCAGTCCGCCGTCGTGGCGAATCCGGCTGAAAAATCGCCGGAGGCCGCCGCCGCGTCGTCGGGCCGCCACAGGCCGAACGTGCCGAACAGCCCGTCATGGGCCGCCACGCCTCGGTACATCAAATGATAGCCGATCAGGTAAAACATCACCCCGGCTACGGCGTAGAGCGCGATGTTCTTTGTCAGAATCACGGCCACGGACTTGCTGCGCACCATCCCCGATTCCAACAGCGTAAACCCCGCGGCCATAAACATCACCAGCGCTCCGGAAAACAGGAAAAACAAGGTATTCAGGATAAAAACCGTTTCGTCGTTCATCGCGGCCCCTCAGAAAATGCATTAAACACATATCAGATTTGCGTTAAACGCATAACAAGAGTCGCGACGAAAGTCCAGAAAAAGATTCCGGCGTGCTCCTTGAACCCACCCTTACGGCCGCGGGGGACGAGAGCCGCCGCAAATATCGGGCAGCTGGTCCTTGAAGGAGACGGGGGAGCCGAGCAGATTGCTCCGCGTGAATTCGAACAGAAAATCGCCCCCTTCATAGACGAACACCATCACGCCGACGGGCCAGTTAAACACCTCTGCCGCTGCGGTGCGTTCGTCGAACTGGGTACAAAATTCGTCGATATCGACCCCGTAGGGGGTCAGGTGAAAATCGATGATCCGGCGCATATTGGGCGTCCAGGCGCAGGCCCCGGCCAGACGCATATTCACGACCGCGATCAGTTCCTTGTCTTCTGCCTCGTAATGGAGCATGTCAAACTACCTCCCCTCGCGAATCGTCTTTCCGGCGAGACCAGCCGCCGAGGATAAACTTATCACGAATCTCGCAAGGATTCTTGATCTTTTTTGCTATCGTGGTTATCGCACGTTAATCAGGCTGAAATCCTCGATCCCGGCGGGGCTGTCTTGTTGCGCGTCGATCTGGCGGGCGGTTTCGTATTCCCGGGCCGCCAGGCGCAGCATCGCCTCGGCGCGGGAGGTATTCTCCGTGACGGGGATGGTGAACTCCGCGCTCAGGCGCGTAATCAGCGCCATGTCGAAATAGGGCGGAAATTCGCTCTCGTCCGGGCGAAAGATATAGGTCAGGGTCACGTCGCTGGCGTCGGTGTGGAGCGCGCCGCGGGCGATGCGGAAATTGACGCCGCGGCCCTTGCCGCTGGTCCCCGCGCTCAAGCTCCGCAGAAAGTCGTTCGGTAGCTGAAAAGCATTTTCATAATCTGCTTCCGGCGGCGTGGCCAGAGGCGTCAGCGCGACCTGCCCCGTGGCAAAGCTCCAGCCATAGGCCGAGAGCAGCGCGTCCCGCACCGGGGCGTACAGCGCCCCCGCGATTTCGGATTCGGCCGTCCCGTCCGCGAAGGACGTGATCGGCGCCGCGCCCAGACGGATCAACGCGCGGGCGCATAAGGCAACATCGGATAAAGCCATGATAAATCTCCGGTTTTTTTGAGTTGGAAGTTGAAAAGCGCGCGTCCAAAGCGGGCCTTAA
>JAGRJZ010000128.1 GCA_020442505.1 Alphaproteobacteria bacterium
CGGAATAGAAATCGACGTTCGGGAAGAGCTTCCGGGAGACGAAATAATCGTCCTCCAGCGCGATCCGCTCCAGCTCCATAGCCAGCTCCAGACGGTCGTCCTTCACGCCCAACGCTTCCAGAACTTCGTGGCAGGCCGGCCGCAGGATATCCGCCCGCGGATCGAAATTCTTATAGACCCGGTGGCCGAATCCCATCAAACGGAACGGATCGTCCTTGTCTTTCGCCTTGGCCAGATATTCGGGGATGTTCTTTTTGTGTCCGATCTGGTTCAGCATCTCCAGAACGGCCTGGTTCGCGCCGCCATGGGCCGGCCCCCACAGGGACGCGATCCCGGACGCCACACAAGCAAACGGGTTGGCCTGGGACGATCCCGCGAGCCGAACCGTCGAGGTCGAGGCGTTTTGCTCATGATCCGCGTGCAAGATCAGGATTTTATCCATCGCCCGGGCGCAGGCCTGATTCACGTGATAGTCCTCCGCCGGGACGCTGAAACACATCTGCAGGAAATTTTCCGCGTAATTAAGCTCGTTGCGCGGATAGCGCGGCGGCTGCCCGATGCAGTATTTGTGGCTCATCGCGGCCAGAGTCGGGATTTTCGCCAGTAAACGGTGGGCGGAGACTTCCCGCTGCTGCGGGTCCCAGATATCCAGCGAGTCGTGGTAGAAGGCCGACAAAGCCCCCACCACCCCGACCATGATGGCCATCGGATGCGCGTCGCGGCGGAACCCGCGGAAGAAATACTGGATCTGGTCGTTGACCATGGTATGGTATTTGACGCTCTGGCTGAATTCGTCGAATTCGCTTTGTGTCGGCAAATCCCCGTATAACAGCAAATGCGCGACCTCAAGATAGGTGCTTTTTTCCGCCAGCTCTTTGATGTCATAGCCGCGATGCATCAAAATCCCTTTATCCCCGTCGATAAAGGTCAGACGCGACTTACAGCTCGCCGTCGAGGTATAGCTGGGATCAAAGGTAAAATACCCCGTCTCCCCGTATAATTTCCGCACGTCGATAACCGCCGGGCCGGTCGTCCCCTCCATAACCGGAAGCTTCCAGCTTTCGCCGGTTTCGTCGTTGGTCAAGGTAAATGTTTTTTGATCGGTTTCTTCGGACATGATAGTGAGTCTCCTCCCCTTTTATTTTCTGTTCCCCGTTCACAACTCAGCTTGTTTGGATCGTAAAAAAAGACTGGCTAACAATTGCGTAACGACGATCCTATAGAAATGAAAATGACTTTCAGTTAATGACACCATACGCTTGCTGCACTGCAAAATCAACAGCCAGCGTTTCCCATCTTACGCGCCATTGGTTACCAAGGGATTAACCGACCATCTAACTGAAAAGAAAAAGAAAATCATAGCCCATAGCTCTTGATTTTACCTTTCGGAGGGGCGCGGGCTCTTTTTTCATTTTCATCGCCTGTTTTTCGTTTTACGGTGTCCCCGCAACTTTGAAAGGTCCCTGTCCGTGCGCTTGTTTTTTGTTTTGAGCTGTTTGCTCCTGTTTTCTTTTTCATTCCCTGCCGCGGCGCAAGAAACCGTCTTTGACGCCGAAACCTTTACGCTGGGGAACGGGATGACGGTCGTGTTGATCGAAAACCATCGCGCGCCGGTCGTCACGCA
>JAGRJZ010000129.1 GCA_020442505.1 Alphaproteobacteria bacterium
GCCTGGGCCATGGCGATGGCCATCGCGGATTCGGTCACCGTGTCCATCGCCGAGGACAAAAGCGGGATGTTCAGAAACAAATCCCGTGTCACGCGCGTTTTGGTGTCGGCGTCGTTGGGATGGATGTCCGACGCGGCAGGGATCAACAACACATCGTCGAAGGTGAGACCGGCGCGAATGGCGACTTGTTTGGGAGCGATCTTGGCGGGCATGGCGCAAATTCCTTTTTTTAACGGGGCTGAACGAAATTTGCAGGGCACTATACAGCCGGGATTTCGAACTGTCCAGCGGCGCGGGCGCATCCACTCTGTTCTTTTCGCCGGGACTGTGATAAAGGAAAAAATCATTAAAAAAAACAGAGCAAAGTCAGAGCCCTAAAGATGACCGACACTCCCAAGCTTCATTTATCCGGCGTAAAGAAATCCTTTGGTAAGAACCCTGTTTTACAGGGCGTGGATCTTCGGATTCCCAAGGGGCGGTCGCTGGTGGTAATCGGTGGGTCCGGAACCGGGAAATCCGTGATGCTGAAATGCGTTTTGGGTCTGATCCATCCGGATGAGGGCTCGATTCTGATCGACGGGAAGGAAACCGTGAACGCATCGCCACAGGAGCGGGACGCCCTGATGCGCAAATTCGGAATGTTATTTCAAAGCGCGGCTCTGTTCGATTCCATGAAAGTCTGGGAAAACGTGGCGTTTGGCCTGATCCAGGGGCGTAAGATGGATCGCGACCGAGCCTATCAGACAGCCATCGAGAAAATGGCGGCGGTCGGGTTAAAGGAAGAGGTCGGCCAGCTTTTTCCGGCGGAACTGTCGGGCGGGATGCAAAAGCGCGTCGGATTGGCCCGGGCGATCGCGACGAACCCCGAGATTATCTTTTTCGACGAGCCGACGACCGGCCTCGATCCGATCATGGCCGACGTGATCAACGATCTAATCGTGGAATCGGTCAGGGGGCTGGGCGCGACGGCCCTGTCCATCACCCACGACATGGCCAGCGCGCGCAAGATCGCCGACGACGTCGCCATGATATGGCAAGGAAAGATCATCTGGCATGGCCCGGTCGACCAATTGGACGATTCCGGGAACGAATACGTAGATCAGTTCATCCACGGCCGCGCCCAGGGACCGATTACGGGCAATTGAGACAGGGCACCCTGATAGGTAAGAAGGGGAATATTTTGCCCAAGAAATTTATTATGAAAATTTACTTGACACAGGAAATTGTTTTTATGTATAAACTATCCATACCATGATTTTGGCGCGTATTAAGGTCGTTATAACAACATCAGGAAGAAAAAAAATGAACCGTTTTTCTACAATGAACCGTTTTTCTACAATGAACCGTTTTTCTACTAAGAGCGCAACTGTTCTGGCTTTGGCTCTTGCCGCTTCTTCAGCGACAGCGCAAGAGGCTTCTTGTCTTCCCACAGATCAAGCAATAGCAGAAACCGTGGCACCCGTTATTAATATTCTTCGTAATCAATTTGGTGATAATGGGGAGGCGTCTGGAGAGGCTCAAACCGTTCTTGAACAGCTTGCCTTTTCTTGTAATCAGACTTTAACGGCGCTCGGAAATGCGTATCAATATTCCGGAGGAAATGGCGAATATAGCGATAGAGCCCAAACTGCGTTTTCCAGATGCTCCAGTGCCGTCAATGTAACGGCGTTTTACGGTTTGCCCGAGCGGGCCCGACGAAGATTAAACGGACGTCCTTCGTGGAACCGGCATGTGCAGCGGACAAATATGCCTTCTAACAGAGATACTTATCCCCCTGTAGGCGCAGCTCCAATTACGACTTTTCTGGGAGGCGCTTTTCGGAGAGGAATGGAAATGCCTTCGGAGGCGCTGCCTTGTCTTGTCCGGGATAGAGCGATTCCGGAAGCCACGCTGCAAGCCGCCAAAAACTATGGTCTTCGTCCCCGCTAATATAGCCTCGTCAAGAAAAGCAAACCGTCATTGCCATCCCGACCTGCGTCGGGGTGGCAAGCCTTTGCGGAAGCAATGACGTCGTCAAAAATACCCTCCCCCCAGCCTCAAGCTGGGAAATATGCACGGCGAACGACTGTTTAACCGCCTTTCCTGCGTTTTCCTTTTCAAAATACTTGAAATCCCGGCAGGCATGCTTTAAATGACTCCCGTCCACGGCCGAGAGAGTGCTGATTGACGGGCTCGACCGGTCGCAGGGCGTTTGTTGTCAACCAACCAAAATAAAGGAGAAACCGAAATGAAATTTCGTCCTTTGCATGATCGTGTGCTTTTGCGCCGCGTCGAGGCGGATGAAAAAACCCCCGGCGGTATTATCATCCCCGAAACCGCGAAAGAAAAGCCGGCGGAAGGGGAAATTGTCGCAACCGGCTCCGGCGCACGCGACGAAAGCGGGAAAGTGGTTCCGCTGGACGTCAAGGCGGGCGACCGCGTTTTGTTTTCCAAATGGTCCGGCACGGAAGTCACCATCGACGGTGAGGAACTGCTGGTCATGAAGGAAAGCGACATTATGGGTGTCATCGAAGCGGCCGCCTGATTGTCAGGGGCGCTTTTAAAGGCGATGACGACTGCTAACGTAAAACATTGAAAGGAGCTCTCACCATGAGTGCGAAACAAGTCAAATTTCATGAGGACGCCCGCAAGCGGATGCTGCGCGGTGTTAATATTCTGGCCGACGCCGTAAAGGTTACGCTGGGGCCCAAGGGCCGGAACGTGGTTCTGGATAAATCCTTTGGCGCGCCGCGCATCACGAAGGACGGGGTTACCGTCGCCAAGGAGATCGAGCTGGAG
>JAGRJZ010000130.1 GCA_020442505.1 Alphaproteobacteria bacterium
CCGGCCCGGTCAGCGCCGAAGTCGCGGCGACCGACTATGCCACCATGCGCAAGGAAGCCGACAAGCTCCGTGCGATCGCCGACAACGTCGCGATCAAGGTGCCCCTGACCGTCGACGGGCTCAAGGTCTGCAAAGAGCTCTCGGACGAAGGGACGATGGTCAACGTCACGCTGTGCTTCAGCGCCAATCAGGCCATTCTGGCCGCAAAAGCCGGCGCGGCCTTCATCTCGCCTTTCGTCGGGCGGTTGGACGATATCGGGCAAGACGGCATGACTCTGATCGCCGAGATTTGCACGATCTATGAAAACTACCCGAATTGGGATACGGAGGTTCTCGTCGCCTCCATCCGCAACCCGATGCATTTGCTGGAGGCCGCCAAAATGGGCGCCCATGTGGCGACCATCCCCCCCGGCGTAATTCGCCAGCTTTACAAACACCCCCTGACCGATAGCGGTCTGGCCGCCTTCGTCAAAGATTGGGCGGAAACGGGACAGAGCATCCTTTGACATCCGGAACTCAAGGATGGAGATCCTGATTTCCCAGACCCCCGTTCCCTATGAAACCGCGGTGGCGACCATGGAATCCCGCGTCGCCGCGATCCGCGGCGGGGAAGCCGACGAATGCCTGTGGTTTCTGGAACATCCGCCGCTTTACACCGCCGGGACGAGTGCCAGGCCCGAAGATTTGCTGGCCCCCCGTTTTCCGGTCTATCGCACGGGCCGCGGGGGACAGTACACCTATCACGGCCCCGGCCAGCGGGTCGTGTACGTCATGCTGGATCTGACAAAACGGCAAGACGTACCGGATTTGAAGCACTATGTCTGGCAGCTGGAGGAATGGATCATCCGCACGCTGGCGCGGTTCGACGTCAAGGGCGAAAGACGGCCCGGCCGCGTCGGGATCTGGGTGGGAGCGAACGGGGAAGAGAAAAAAATCGCGGCGATCGGCGTGCGCGTGCGACGCGGCGTGAGCTATCACGGCATCGCGATCAACGTCGATCCGGACCTGTCCC
Organism: Alphaproteobacteria bacterium; assembly: GCA_020442505.1. Lineage (GTDB taxonomy): Bacteria > Pseudomonadota > Alphaproteobacteria > Micavibrionales > Micavibrionaceae > JACKJA01. The sequence goes on from JAGRJZ010000130.1 coordinate 1,013, forward strand.
ATTTCGCCGGGATCGTCCCCTGCGGCCTTCCGGATTACGGCGTGACGTCGTTGAGCGCATTGGGTAAAAACATTGACCGGAAAAAACTGGACGCCGTCTTGACACAGGAAGGAAAAAACATTTTTCTTGACAGATGAATAGAAACATTCGTAACGGTAGAGGACCACAATTAACCATAATTACAAACAAGGAGATAAAGCATGCCGGTAGGAAGTGAGAACCTGCTCAGCGCATTTCACGCAGAGATGGGGGTTCTGAATGCTGCAGAACAAACGGACGGCATGTGGCAATTGATAAATCTTGCCAACCTCGTCTTCTTTGAGCCGTGTGAAACCGTTTCTCGGGGAGAACTGCAGAGAGCCTCGAGATCCATGGGAATCCCTGCAGTTTTAGGAAACAGAGTTTTTGATCGTGCCCAAAGCCCTAGCACCCCTCACCAACATCCCTGAATTTTCGGTTTCGACCCTTGCGCTGTCGTTAAAAAAGACGCTGGAGGACACTTACGGCCGGGTGCGGGTGCGGGGGGAGCTGGCCGGGGTCAAGGTCCCGGCCTCGGGGCATTTATACGGGGACATCAAGGACGAAAACGCGAATATCAACATTGTGTGCTGGCGCGGAACGATGGCGCGGCTGGCCGTTCGGCCCGTTGACGGGCTGGAGGTCATCGTCACCGGGAAAATGTCCAGCTATCCGAAATCCTCGCGTTATCAGCTGATCATCGAATCGATGGAGCCTGCCGGGGAAGGCGCTCTGCTGAAGATGCTGGAGGAACGCAAACAGCGTCTGACCGCCGAGGGGCTGTTCGCGCCGGAGCGGAAAAAGCAGCTGCCTTTCCTGCCGCAGCGGATCGGGGTCGTGACATCTCCCACCGGCGCGGTCATCCGGGACATCATGCACCGTCTGCGCGACCGGTTTCCCTCTCATGTTTTGCTCTGGCCGGTTTTGGTGCAAGGTCAGGGCGCGGCAGACCAGATCACGGCCGCGATCCGCGGATTCGATTCCCTGCCCCCGGACCGGCGGCCAGATTTACTGATCGTCGCACGAGGCGGCGGGTCGCTCGAGGATCTGATGGCGTTTAACGAGGAATCCGTCGTGCGCGCCGTCGCGGATTGCCGTATTCCGCTCATCTCGGCCGTGGGACACGAAACGGACACGACGCTGATCGACTATGCCGCCGACCGGCGAGCTCCGACCCCGACCGGCGCAGCAGAGATGGCCGTGCCCGTTCGGGCGGAGCTTTTGGGCCGGGTTTTGGAAAACGAACAACGGATCACCGGCGGTATCGACCGTTTTCTGGAACAAGCCAGACAAGCGGTTCAGGCCCGCGCCGCGCGGCTGGGCGACCCGGCACGCTTGCTGGATCTCAAAACGCAGGGGCTGGATCACGCGGCGCAGAAACTCGCCGGCGCGTTTGAGCGCGGCTTGACCCTCAAGACCGCCCGGGTCCGGGAGACCGCTGCGCGGCTCCGCCACCCGCAAAGCCTGATCGACGAACGGCGGCGGATGATGGCCTACCACGCCGAGACGTTGGGCCGCCTCGCGCCGCAGCTGTTCCGGGATCAGCAAGCCCGACTCGACAGCGCCGCGCGGGTGCTGGAGAGCTTGTCCTTCAAAAAAGTGCTGGAGCGCGGATTCGCCGTTATCCGGGACGAGACCGGCACCCCCCTGCCCCGGGCCGCCGGGACGCAAACCGGCCAGACGCTCCTGCTCCAGTTCGCGGATGACACGATCACAGCCCTGAGAAAAGAATAGGATATGTCGATAGATCATCTCGCGCCGCCCGTTTGCCGCCCCGAAAAAATAACCGGGACGGCTCCCTCCGCCTCTATTTTCGGCCTGACCGGCCCGGTTTTAACGCCGGAAGAACGCCTCTTTTTCCAGGAAACCAATCCGCTGGGGTTTATTCTTTTTGCCCGGAATTGCGTTGATCCCGAACAACTCAGAGCCTTGACGGATTCGTTGCACGATCTGATGGAACGGACGGTCCCGATCCTGATCGACCAGGAAGGCGGACGGGTGCAGCGCCTGAAAGCCCCGCTTTGGACGGATTATCCGCCCGCGCAGAGTTTTGGTGGAAACGTTGAATCCGTCAAGGACGCTTACCAGGCGTTGGCGCGGGAGCTAGGGAAAAACGGTATCACCGTCGATTGCGCGCCCGTTCTGGACGTGTTGTTTCCCGAAACGCACGATATTATCGGCAACCGGGCCTTCGGGAACGATCCGGAAACGGTCGCGGCGTGCGGCGCGGCGGCGTGCGAAGCGTTTTTGGAAGAAGGTATTATTCCGATTATCAAACATATCCCCGGTCATGGCCGCGCCCGCTCCGACAGCCATC
>JAGRJZ010000131.1 GCA_020442505.1 Alphaproteobacteria bacterium
AAAATCTCGGGAATGGAAAAGCGTAACTCCATGGGGGTGATCATAACCTTTTTATTCGCTTTGACAAAGGGGGTGAATGGACGCGGCCGCGGCATCCAAAATCCGGGTACAGATGTAATCCACCATAAAATTAACCTCTTGCGGGGGGAGCTTTTCCGCCTCCGTTTTCAGAATACCGATCATAATATCGTAAGCGGCTTCTTTATTCCCCTGGGCGAGAGAAACAAAAGCGGGCATTTGCCGGGCCCAGGAAGGCATCTCGACCGGCAAGGACGCCAGCCTCGTCGCCAGATCGTAAGCCTTTGCCAGATCTTCCTGCCGGTACCGGGCCAAAAAAACGGCCTGGGCAAGCCAGCGCCATTTTTCACCCGAGGGACGGGCGCCGGCTTGCGCCAGATATGTTATCACAGGATCGAGCTTCTTTGGGTCCGGCACAGAGCCATAGTAATACGCCGCCAAAAAGGGCATGAAATCGGAACGGGGGTCCCACCGGTCGCCCTGAGAGAACCATCGCCCTAAACGGTCGTAGTCGTAATCCTTCAGAGCCACCGCGCGGCCCCCGGAATCTCCCAGATTTTGGAGCATTATCCCCGCGCTGCGATAGGCTAGCTGCGTATCGCCCAATGCCATAAGGGTCGGGGCGTTTGCGGTTGGCGCCGGCGGCACGTTCCCCCAAGAGGCCTGCCTTCCTCGCACGGAGACGGAGAAAACCGCATAGGCGGCGAAGGATAGGAATAAGAGCCAGAGGATCGGAGTGCGGAACAAAGCCATTGCTTCAGAACTGTTTACGGACAAGATCGAATAAGGATGCCATCGTCACAAGGAAAAGGTATCCCCCCCCCTGCAACAGGAGGAACCCGTAGCCGATCGCGTCGTCTCCCGGGCCGTAAACCAGCCAACTGCTCTGCGCCATCAGATCCAAACGCGGAACGATCAGGCCGATGACAACCATCATCCCGGACAAAGCCGCCCCCCCTGGTATCGTCACCCCCGCCGCGATGATCCCGAAAATCTGGCCAATCATCCGGGCGAGCACATAAAGCCCAAAAACGGACAAGGCCCCCGTCACGGGGCTTTTCATCACCAACGCAAAAAACAGGGAGACATTTGCCATGATGAGATATTCGACCGACAGACTCGCGGACCAGAGAAGAAATCCCGGCGTTCCCCGTTCCGGCGTGAGAATTAAAACAGCCAGAGACACAAAGGCAGCGATCAACAGCGCCAAAAAGGAAAAAGAAACGGCATGGGACAAAAGAAAAGACACCCGGGTCAACGGCCGTGATAACAGATATTCGACATCCCTTGAGTCGAAGGCCCGGCGCATATGAAAGACGGTAAACAGCACAATCCCGGCAAACCCGCATAAACGGAGCCCCGCCGCCGCGAAGACCAGCACGAAGAGCCCTTGCTCCGTCACGGCCGCGGAGCCTAGAAACACGGATAAGGACACTCCGACAAGCCCCAATAGCAGAAACGCCAAGAGCAATCGGTCCCGAAAAGCCGATAAGAGGACATAGCGGATAAGCGGGAGGGAGATCATGTAGCCAACCCCTTCCTATCTAGAAACTCAGCGGACGGCGATCACCGGAAAACGTCTTGTAAAGCTGACGATCCGTGTCATGCACGTTGGAGCCGTCGACAATCGTGGCTTTCAGGAAAATGACCAGCTCGGTTTTTTGAATAGAGTCCTTGTGGTTTTTGAATAAATTTCCAAACAAAGGAACCTCGGAGAGGACCGGGACGCCATGTTCCGTAGTTTCGGCCCGGTCCTGCATCAGCCCGCCCATCACGACCGCCTGACCGGAAGGCATATTGATGACAGAGTCCATCTCCTGCACGATCACAATCGGCACAAGGGATTGAACCCCGTCAATGTTGGCTTGGGCGGTTACGAATTGGACCCCCGGATCTTCGATGAATTCATCAATTCGGGTGATCGTCGGTCGAACAGCCATCGAGATTTCTCTTGAATCAAGATTTATTGATGGCTGAACGTTAACTAAAACCCCCTCAGGAACACTCTGAATATTACTTTCTATCGTTGTAGAGCCAGGACCGTTGGATGACGCCTCTGTCACTTCGATGTCGACCTCAAAATAAACCCGGTTTTCGGCAACGGTCAAAGCGGCGGATTGGTTGTTCAACACCGTCAAACGCGGACTAGCCAAAGCGCGCACGGTCCCAAAGCGGGAAACCGCATCCACCATGGCCGCAAAGTTATTTCCTACATAGCCGATCCGGAAATTGGTCGCCGGATTGCTGATCGGATTGGGATCGAATGTCGGACGCGTCACCGCGAGAGCGCCGTTAACGCCGCTATTGATGTCGAAGACGAAGTTGCTGTCGGATAATTTTCCCCAGTCGATCCCGGCGGCATATTCATCGGACAGGCTGACTTCCAGTATTTTAGCTTCGATTAAAACCTGCGCCGTCACGGAACGTTTCAGCTCCTGCAGATAAGCTTGTATCTCCTCCTGCTGGCGTTCCGTGGCATAAACAGACACCATCCCGGCCTGACGGTTTACAGAAAATGTCGCAGCCAGAGCCTCTTCGTCAAACGGTTCCTCCTCAAGGGTCGGCAAGGTGGAAACCTGAACAACGGCTTCACCAGGGGCTCCGGAGCCTCCAGACTGTACCGGCTCGACGGGGGCAAGCGACTCCACGACGCTGACCTGCGGGTCATTCGAAGAACGGAGCGTGGCAACCGCCGTTGAGCTCCCCAAAATCTGGGTCAGGTTGGTTTCAAGCTCCTTCCAGAAATCCGCTTCGCCCTGAGAATCCATCTTGAAGCTGGAGCCCGTATTCGCGCCCTCGCCCGTAACGACGCCGATATCGTTTTGGACCGCGCTCTCATTTTTCCGGACATAGCTGAGATAATCGATTTTATAGGTTTTGTTATAGGGTGTATCGAGCTCCACCCGCAAGACATCGTCGTCAAGCGTATAACGCAGCCCGGCCATCTTGCAAATCCGGTCTACCACCGTATCCAGAGGTTTTTCCTTCGCCGAGAAAATAATCGATCCGCGAATACGGGGGTCTAGTTCCAGGTCATACGACGCTTGCTCGGCAAGCTGATACAACACATCGCGCAAAGGCACGGTCTGATTGACGGAAACCGAGACAAGCGGCATCGGGCGCAGAGCCTCGGATGCATCGGCGACATAAGGCTCTAACGCCGGCACACCGGAGAGATTTCCCCCCGTTTCGTCTGCCATAGAAGACTCGCGCGGCGCAAGGCCATCGCGAAAATCCTGAAACTCCATATTCGAGGCACGATCGACTTTCAGCTGATTCTTTCCAAGATCGCAGCCACTCGCCAGCCCCGCCACGCACAGCGCCGCAACGACAAGAAACCCTTTACGAAACAAAGAGGAAAGTCCATCCATCGACATAGTTGTCATCGTCCTATATCCAGAAAAACAAAGAAACCCAATAATGCGCGCGCCACGAATCAACATCGTGATACCTCTCTCATCTATACCACAGGAAGTGAAAAAGCGGAAAGCCTTATAAAAAACGCTACACGGGAACCAACGTCTTTACTCGGAAAAGGAAAGCCGGGACGTATCGAGCCCGTGGAGGCCATCGAATTTTTTCCCGGAACGGGTCATCTTGGCTTCTCTGAGCTTGATTTGCAAATCGCCCGGCTGATCCGCATAGGAAAGCGCGACGTCCTCCGTGATCAACCCGTCGCTGAATAGGGTCAAAAGCGACTGGTCGAAGGTATGCATCCCGATGTGGTTGTTCGCCTCCATCACGTTTTTTATCTTCCGGATTTCGCCTTTATGGACGAGATCCCGCACAAGCCCTTGATTGAGGACGATTTCCGTCGCCAGCGCCATGCCTCCCTCCGCGCCGGGAACCAACCGTTGAGAGACGATCGCCTTTAAATTCATCGAAAGATTGAGACGAATTTGCTGATGGTATTCCTCGGGAAACATGTTCACGATCCGGTCGATAGACTGATATGCGTTGGAGGTATGAAGGGTCGCAAGGCATAAATGTCCTGTTTCCGCGGCCATCAAAGCCGATTCCATGACTTCCCGGTCGCGAATCTCCCCGATCAGGATCATGTCGGGACGCTGACGCAAAACGTTTTTCAGAGCGATCGCGTAACTCTCCGTATCCGTACCGACTTCCCGCTGCGTAACGACGGATTTTTTATGCTCGTGAAAATATTCGATTGGATCTTCGATCGTAATGATGTGCCCCGCGCTTTCGCTGTTCCGATAATCCACCATCGCGGCCAGAGAGGTCGATTTCCCGGAGCCCGTCATCCCCGTCAGTAAAACAAGCCCCCGCTTTTCCATCGCGACCTTTTGCAAGACCAGCGGCAATTTCAATTCCTCGAAATCGGGAATTTTTGAAATAATCCGCCGGATCACAAGCGCCGGAAACTGCCGTTGACGCAGCACGTTGACCCGATAACGCCCTTTCGCCCCCAAATCGAGGGAGGAGTTCAACTCCATCCGCGAATCGAATTCCCGCCTCTGGCGGTTAGTCAGGACCGTAAACAGAATCTCGTTGACTTCGTCGATCGTCAGCGGCGCCTCGCGCAGGTTTTCCATACCGTTTTCACCCCGCAAAACGGGCGCGTGGCCGACCGTCAAATACAAATCGCTCGCATTGGCGGCGTTCATCGACTCCAGATACTGTAAAATAATCGGCGTATTCAAAAGGAATATCCTTCGTCGCTAGAGGAAACAGAGCTCGCCGCGTGAACCGAACCACCCCCGAGGGAAGCAGAGAGAGAATCCCCGCTTTTGGTTTTATCATCGTCTTCCGTGGTTTTCATCAAAACCCGACGGGCTTCGTCGTTGGAAATGACGCCTTGCTCCAAAAGCGCGAGCACGGAGTCCTCCATCGTGATCATGCCATAGCGCGAACCGGTCTGAATCATGGAATAAATCTGGGCAACCTGGTTTTCACGGATCAAGTTCCGCACGGCGTTCGTGCCGACCAAAATCTCAAAGGCTGCCTTCCGACCGCCGCCGTCGCTACGCTTCATCAAAGACTGGGCGACGACTCCTTGAAGGGAGCCGGCAATCATCGCGCGCACCATTTCCTTGTCGCCGGTCGGGAAAACGTCGATCAAACGGTCGATCGTCTTCGAGGCGGAGCTGGCGTGCAGAGTCCCAAAAACCAAGTGGCCGGTTTCGGCCGCGGTCAGGGCGAGAGAAACCGTTTCGTGGTCACGCATCTCCCCCACCAAAATTACGTCCGGGTCTTCCCGCAAGGCGCTTTTCAGGGCTCTGGCGAATGATTTCGTATCGGCCCCGAGCTCTCGGTGATTGACCAGACTTTTCTTGGAGACATGGAAAAACTCGACCGGGTCTTCGATCGTCAAAACGTGCCGGGAATGATATTCGTTGATATAGTTGATCAGCGCGGCGAGAGTCGTCGACTTCCCGCTCCCCGTCGGACCGACGACCAGGACGATCCCCTTCTCCAGCTCCGCGAATCGCCGCATGACCGGGGGGAGTTCCAGCTCTTCTATCGTCGGAATCAGCGAGGGAATACTTCGAAAGACGGCCGCCGTTCCCGTCCGGGTGATAAAGGCGTTCACCCGGAAACGTGCTTTTTCTCCGAAGGAAATCGCCATGTCCAGCTCCATGTCGCGTTCGAACTCGGCACGTTGGTCCTCCGTCATGATGGAATAGAGCATGGTACGAATATCGTCGCTTTGAAGCGGCTCGGTTTTAATCCGTTTCAGCTCGCCATGCGCCCGGATAATCGGCGGATTTTTCGGACTCAAATGTAAGTCCGACGCATCGTTCTGAATGGTAAAGGCCAGAAGCTGCGTAATGTCCATTTCGGAATCTCCCCACACACACTTTAATAATATAGAAAAACAATCCCGTGTTTTAGTTTTACCCTAAAAAAGCAAACAGAAAGTAAACAAACGGCAGATCGGTCAGGATAAAGCGAAAAAGGAAAAAAGACCTGAAATTTCAGGGTGACGCGGCCCGTTTAACAGCAAAAGAAAATACAGGGCCAGAATCAACGCCGGTCCGAAGGGAAACCGATCCGCCCGACGGATAAAGCGCCAGACAACACCCCACAAAAGACCGATTACGCCGCTTAAAACCATAAAAAAGGGCAAGGAGGGCAAACCGATCCACAATCCCGCCATCGCAAAAAACTTTACGTCTCCAAAGCCCAGTGCCGGTTTTTTTAGCAAAGAGCGCATCACGGCACCGACAAGCCACAAAAGCCCGCCATAGATCAACCCCGATACCGCCGCTCCAAGCAAAACCGCCAGAATGGCGAGACCGCCGCCGGCCTCCAGGCCGCTCAAACAAATAAAACAAAGCGCCAAAGCGGATAAAAGAAGAATCAGGATATCCGGCAAGACCATATGATCGAGATCAACAAACAAAAGCGCGAGCAAAAGCGGAATCGCCGCGATCAACAGAAAAGCGGCCGGGGTAAATCCCCAGAAAACATAGGCCCCGACGGCGCCGCAAAGAGCCAGAAGCTCGATCAACAGGTAACGGACGCCGATCTGCCCGCCGCAATATCGACATCGCCCGCGGCCCCAAAGCCATGAGACAAGCGGGATCAAATCCAGAATGGCCAAATGATGACCGCATAAAGGACAGGAGGAGCGGGCCCAGGCCCCGTTTCCGGAGACAAGCAGGGACCGTTCTTCGGGAAGGCGGGCCACGACCGCAGAGGCAAAACTGCCGAGCGACAGCCCGATAAGCGCCACGACCGTAAGTTCGAAAAGAACGGGTATCAGACAAGCCTCCCCATGACGTAAGCAAAACTGCTATTTTCTGCGCAAAACAGACAAACGATCGTAAATCGTCTCGCGCGGAATACGGCCGCCTTTCCCATAGACGGCATCCAGCTCCAACGCTTTCTCGTAATGGGTGATGGCCTCCCGCCAATTTCCGGACCGCTCGGACAGAATGGCCATATTGAAAACGTGACGCGGGTCGCGCGGGTCCAAAGAGGCCGCCATGCCAAGATACCGGAACGCATCGGGAAGATTTCCCATATCCGCGTAGGTCAAGCCGATTTGCGCCGCAATCCCGGCATTATCGGGATGGGCATCCAGCAGATCCAAAAGACGCCGTAACGCGACGGACGGATATTGAGCGCGGATAATCCCCAGCATATTGACCGTCGCTTCCGCGTTATCGGGATCGATGTCCAAAAGCGTTTCATACATGCTGACGGCGGAATCCAGACGCCCCACCTTTTGAAGGGCCAGAGCCCGCCCCATCAGAATACGAGGGTCGCGAGGGTTTTTATCGTAAAGGCGATCGAACATCTCGAGCGCCGCATCATTACGTTCGAGCTTTAACGCCCGATTGGCAGAAACCAGCAGCGATTCCTGGTCGTCCGCGTCACGTGCCCGGTGGACGATGACGTATTTTTGCGCTTTCTCCTGAGCCGGATCGGCGCTGCGCGGCCCGATAGAAGCTCCCAGAGAGCTCTGCGGAACGTTTGCGCCCTGCTCGTAGTATACGTCTGCGGCCTGACGCGGCGCGACCGGCACGGGTTGCGCGGGAACAACCGCAGAGACAGGCGGAGGCGCCACAACCGCAGCAGGTGGCGTCCAGTTATTCTCAGGCGCCGGCAAAGACGGAGAAGAATACGTATCTGCAACAGGTACCGGCGTTGCCGTAGAGGACGTTTCTTCCACCCAGACAGGTTCGGGGACGGAAACAGGGGCAGCAGGGTCCTGCCACGTTTCGGCATTCCCCTGTGCTGCGACGAGAGGCTCCTGTGTTTCAGGCCAAGTTCCAATGGGCGAATCTTCCGTCGGATCTTGCGTGGCCGGGCTCCAGGAGGGGCCATCGGGATCGGTATCCGGCGCCCATGTGCCTGGTGCGATCGCGGAGCTCCCTTCCTTTTTTTTCGGGGCAACCAGACCTCCCGGCGGCGGATTCAAGGAATTTTCGTTGACGGTCGGTTGCGGCAAACCAAAAGAATCGACGGTATCCGTCACCGCGATCTGAGAGACATCGGAAGGGGTGGTCTCCGGAATCGCTTCAGCGAAAGAATCTGAGGCCGGAATAGGAGGCCCGCCGGCAGCAGGCGGTTTCGGAGAAAGCATATCCCCGAAAAAGAAATAACCACCCCCAAGCAAAATCACGACAACGGCGGCCAAAACCGCGAGAACGCCCCCACGCCCACCACCGCTTTTCGTCCGACCGCGCGCAGTCTTCGTTTTTCCCTTTGGAGCGTGAGAAACAGAATCCTCCAGAATCAGATCTTCCTCGAAATCTTCTAAAAATCCGGAATCAGCGCCGCCAGAATCGAAGGAATCCAACTCGTCCTCCCAATCCCCCCCCAGCGGTTCCAAACCGGATGGACTCCTTTCCCCCCTTTCGGGATCTATAACGAGTTCGTCTTTTTTATTGTCAGGATCCATGAGCGCAGCGCCCCCCGGTTACACAAAAACAGCCCTTCACTTGGGTATGGACGATTCCCGCGGTAAAATCAACGCACCCGCGAGGAAAAGATACTAGCAGAGTTTGAAGATGAAGCCAATGAGGGTCAATCGCCCGCTGTATTGGGCGGGTTTCGATCGATCCGCGATAAAAAGGCTTTTTCCAGCGTTTCCTGAGCCTCCGCCTTTTTTAGATCCGCGGGCGATCCTTCGTATAAAATGCGCCCCTGATGCAAAAGCGCGACCTGATCGCAAATCTCGTCCATATCGCCAAGGATATGAGAGCTGAGAAAGACGGTTCGCCCTTCCCCCCGTGCCTTGCACAATGCCTCCTTCACCAAGGCCCGCGCCCGGGGGTCGAGTCCGCTCATCGGCTCATCCAGAATCAGCAACGGACAGCCCGTCAGCAATGTCGCTATCAGGCCAAGCTTCTGGCGCATGCCTTTGGAATACGTACGAGCCGACAGATCCAGAGCGGCCGGGTCCAGCGCCATGTCCCGCGCGGCCTGGTTAATGGCCTCCGGGTCTTCCTTCCGCCCATACAAAGCCAAAGAAAACCGGATGAATTCTCGTCCTTTCAAAAACGGGGGTGGATCGAACCGCTCCGGCAAATAAGCGATCCGGGATTTCGCTAAACGGTCCGGCAAGAGAGAGCCGTCGGCCACAATCGTCCCGGATTCCCAGGAACGCAAACCCAAAATGGCTTTGATCATGGTCGTCTTTCCGGCGCCGTTTAGCCCCATCAACCCATAAATAGCGCCGCCGGGAACGCTCAAAGAGACATCCCGCACGGCCGGAAACGCACCGTAAGAGACATGAAGAGACTCAAGACAAAGGGCCTGTGCCTGAGACATGAGAAAGGATCTCCTTTACTGATCCGGTGAAACACCGGGGAGAAACAAACGACGGTCAAGGTTGAAACGCTGATGTGCCCGTAAACGCAAGGGGAAAATCATATTCGTGTAAGAATCAAACCATTTCATCTCTACATAGTCCTCAAAAACATGGAGATCGATGATTTCTTTGGGGATCGCATCCGGCATGATTCTCTGTCCGTTCAACCAGATCGTCCAGCGATCCGGTGTATTATAGGCGATTCCGCCCAGCGCGAGTTCGCGCGGACCGCGGGGCCGCTCCTCCAGAGGAATGTCTTCCGTATAGGTGTTCGTCTCTCCGTCCGTGACCGGTCGGGTCGTGAATCCGCGCAAAGCCTCTTCCAAAAGCGCATATTGCCAGGCGGTGAAGAAAAGCGAACGCAGAGAGGCCGGATTCAGATCCGGCGGGCGAACCTTCATGTTTCTTTTGTAAATGGTCTCAAGCGGAACGTAGCCTGACTCGGCCTGCGATTGATCCGCAGACAACAGGCCAAGAGGAAAAGAACCCAGGGGCGAAAGCTCCGGATTGGGGGAGTGATCAGCCTTCCCGGAAAGAAGGCGATCCAGAACGGACGTATCGGGCGCTTGAGCCAAGCCTACGCTGCTCCCGGTAATCGGAAGAAGGAAGAGACAAAAACAGAGCAAAAAAATAATCCGCGGGGTAAAGCGAAAGGAGATATTTTTCATGTCAGTACCCTCCCCCCATGCCGTCATTATCTTCTTTTTCCTGTGGCGCGAGCGTTTTCCAGGAAAAGACAACTTGCCCGGTCATCATCGTCACGGGCGTCCCGGTACCAATCTGGCGGAGGGTCACGTCGCTGATGTCGTTTTTCCTGTCCAGAGCCATTTCAACGATAGAGGCATGCCCCGGAAACCCGTTTTCCATCCAATAGAGAAAATTGTAGATCTCCGTGTCTTTCACGGCGTCGACCTTCACCGTCACACGGGTATCGACCAGGCCGTAGTTCGACTCGCGTGTGAAGGGGTTATCCAGAATCTCCGGAGCAGAAATCTGAACCTCCGCACTGCGAAGCCTAGCGATTTCCTGCATTTCTCCGATGCGTCGTTCCATCCAGATACGGCTGTAAAGGTCCTGCGGGTCCAGCAAACCCGCTTCTTTCAGAGCGTTAAAATAAGCGCGCTTGTCCTGAATCTGATCGAATTCGATCCGCATCTGGTCTACTTCCACGCGCTTACCGGAGACCTGCCCCTTGACGGAACGCACCTGACGATCCAGGCGCTCGTTGTCCGGAACCAGATACCAGAAAACGGCCAGCGCGAGACAAACGTTCACGGCCACCAAAACACCGATCAGGATCAACCGCCGAATACCGATAAGATTAATCACGGTTCGCCCCTCCTGATTTCTATCTCCGCGACATAGTTGTCTTTCGAAATGTCGCGAGCAGAATTCCTGAAATTCCGGGAAAATTCGGCGCTGTAATCCAGCCCCACCAAATTCCGTCGAATAATCACCTCATGCCCGGGCAACGTTTTCTCGAGCCTATTCCGCAAAGCCGACACCTCCCGGATCCCGATCTCCGGATCGATCGTCCGGGGAAAGTTCATTTTTAAAAGGGCTTTGTAACGGGGACCGTCATCCGCCTCTTCCTCGGGAACGGCCGGCACGCCGAAGAATCCTTCACTTTTGACCTTGGGCGGCAGCTCCTCCAGCTTCAGGGAATCAAGACGCAAATCCCCGCCCAGCGCCTCGTTAATCCCGGCGATCAACGGCAGAACGTGGATTCTCTTCTTTTCGAGATCGTCATAGGTATCAATCCCGCCCTGAATGAGGTTAATGTCATAACCAAGGGAATTGACGCGTTCCACTTCTGCTTGATAGTCCGACTCGGCCTGTTGCAGCCAACGCTGATTTTGAGAAAGCTCTTCGCGCAGAGACAAAACGGAGCCTGTTTTTTGAAACAGCTCCCACGATAGATACCCCGCAGCCAGAACCAATAAAATCGCCCCGGCCGCAACGGCTTTGCGCGCCCGATGAATGGTATCAAGCCGCCCGAAGGAAAGCGGCAGGATAAACTTCTTTTTGCGTCCGGCCCAGGCGACATGAAGCGAATCGGCAAAATAGGCGTCTTCGTCCCGCGCGCCAACGCGACTGCCCAGCGTAATCCCCGCTTCGTTCGCCGTATAGGTCGTGTAATGACAGGGAATATCGATCAGTTTTTCCAGATCTTTTCCTGCACTCGGGTGCGCGATGACAATCACATCCGTCGATTGATCCGGGGAATAACCGAAACGGGACAGATAACCGATCGTGGATTTGAATTCCTGATAAACGTCCCGCGCCCATTCTTCATGACTGCCCACTTCGGCCAACGGCGTCATCCGGGTCATGGCGAGCTGTCCGTCCCGCACGATCACCTGACGGAGCCCGCCATTTTTGTGTTGCCCGATGAAAATCGTCCAGCGCGAGACAGGCCGTTGACGCCCCGCGATCTTGGTCGCCAGCGCGTAGACCATGTCGGACGACTCGATCGGCAGTAAGAACAGGCCGGCGACCGACGCCATGGAGCGCTGGATCGCCCCGGTCGTCTTGGCAATGGGCTCCGACATCGGAACGGCCGCGAACAGGTATGAATCGCCCGCATCGGATTTTCCCGGCGTTTTTTTCGCGCCTTTATCCGCCTTGATCGGCAGCGCGCCCCGAATCGGATATTGCGGAAAAGCGAGTTGCAGCTTTCGTTGCAAAACCGAAGCTTTGTCAAGCAGCCCCACGCGGGGAAGCGTTTGCCCGCCCTTGAAATGCTGGTCCGTCATGTCGTTCAAGATGACGACCGACTTCCCTTTCGCGGCCTTTTGAATCAGGCGGGAAACGGTCTCCTCAAAGCCCTCGACCGGCCAGGCGATCGTCTCGAACAGGCGCGCGCCGGTCGCGCCGACATCGTAGACCGAGAGCGATTCGTCGCTGACGAGCAGCACACAACGTGACGATGACAAGAAAGAAGAAACCATTCCGACATTATACCCCAAAAGACGGCGGCCAAGAACCCCCTTGGCCACAAAGAGATACAGGAGGCCGCCACGAAATCAAACTAGAAATCAATATTTTCAAAACTCGAATAGATAGGACCGAACACGGCCACGGCGATCCATAGTATCATACCGCCGAGAAAAGCCGTAAGGAAAGGTTCGATCATCGCGATCATTGCCTGAATCGTCTCGTCGACGTCTTTTGTATAAAAATCCGAGACCTGTTGCAGCACCGGCAAGAGATTCCCCGATTCCTCCCCGACCTTCAGCATCCGAACGACCATCGACGGAAACTCGCCCGTGTCGTTAAACGCCTCTGACAGGGGCGCGCCTGTCTGAACCCGTTCCCGCACGATTTCAAGCGCCTCGAGCAAGGCAAGATTCGAAACCGTATTCCGCGCGGATTCCAGACTCTTCAAAACGTCGATCCCGCTCGCATACATCGCCCCGAAAGTTTGAGCAAATCGGGCAATGTTGATTTTCCGGATCAGCCCCCCCGCAACCGGCAGATTAATCATGATGGAATCAAGCGTAAAGGCGAAGCTGCGCGACATCTTTCGCATGATTTTGGCTCCGATAAACGCCACGATGGGCACCAGAAACACCGCCCACCAATACGACACGAAGAAATCCGACGTCGCCATAAGGGCCTTCGTATAGACCGGTATTTCCTGATCCAGGTTTTTAATGAACCCGACGACTTGCGGGACGACGTACCCCATCATGACGACGACCGTCAAACAGACGACCCCCAGCAAGATCATCGGATAACGCGTTGCCTTGCGCACGCGGGTTTGCATCTCGTCCACCCATTTGAGATAAGACACCAGATGCTTGTACGCGACGGCAAGGTTTCCCGTCTCTTCGCCCGAGGCAACCAAAGACACGTAAAGATTCCCGAACACTTTCGGATGCATGGCCATGGCCTCGGACAAGGACGTTCCCTCGGACACGTTCCTGTGTATTTCCGTCATAATATCACGCAGATAGGGGTGATCGCTCGCGTCCCGGATGTCGGACAAGGCGTCCAGTAAGGAAATACCGGCCCCTTGCATCTGGTCGAGATGGATAAAGAGCTGGATCAAATCACGAATCGCAACCTTCCGTTTTTTGCCGATTCCGCCCAGAATCCCCTTCCGCTTCAAAAGCGGGGCGCAGTGCAAAAGCTCCAACCCGGCGCTTTGCAACTGGTTGTAAAGATCGATCTCGCTTTTCGCGGAGACGACCCCCCTCACGGGCCGTCCCTTCATGTTCAAGGCTCTGTATTTGTATCGTTCCATAAAGCGCTCCCCACACAGAAAAATAAACCGGAAATCAGTCGTTCAGACTAACAACCCTTGCTAGGGCCTCGATACTGGTCACCCCCTCCAGCACCTTCAAAATGCCATCATCCTTCATGCTTTTGAACCCTTTTTCCACGGCGAGTTTCTTCATTTCCACCTTGGTGCCTTGATTGGCGATGACTTCGTCCAGATCCTCGTCAAACATCAAAATCTCCACAACGGCTGTCCGGCCTTTATATCCCTGTCCGGCGCAAGAATCACAGCCCCCTTGCTTGCCTTTATAGACGGTCGGCGGCGTCGAAGGATCGACACCCAAAATCCGGCACTCATCGGCGTCCGGTTGATAGGCAACTTTGCAATGCGGGCATAATTTACGGACAAGCCGCTGCGCGAAGACGGAGATAATCGCCCCGGCGACCATACCGGGCTTAAGACCCAGATCCAGCAAACGCGGGATCGCGCCAAAGGAATCGTTGGTGTGAAGGGTCGTGTAGACCTGGTGCCCGGTCATCGCGGCTTTTAGTGCCATCTCGGCGGTCGTATGATCCCGGATCTCCCCGATGAAGATAATATCCGGGTCCTGTCGCAAAAGCGCCTTGATCCCGTCGGCAAAATCCAGAACCCCTTCCCGCACGTGCGTTTGCCGGATCATCGGCAGGGAATATTCCACCGGGTCCTCCAGCGTTTGGATATTGATCTCAACGCTGCTGATATCGTCGAGCATGGAATATAAGGACGTCGTTTTCCCGCTTCCCGTCGGCCCTGTCACGATAACGATCCCCTCGGGTCTTTTTTGGGATTTTTTGATATTGGCAAGGTTCAGGGGACTAAAGCCCAGTTTTTCAAGCGGGATGATGCTCGCGCTCTGGTCCAGAACCCGTAAGACGATGTTTTCGCCGTGAACCGTCGGCAAGGAAGACACCCGGAAATCGGCTTCTCGCCCCCCGACATTCATGTGGAAACGCCCGTCTTGCGGGGTGAGCTTGTCCGCGATATTCATGTCGGACATGATCTTCAGACGCTGGGACATGGCGTTCCAGTGCTGCCGATGGAGGATTTGGGCCGTAAACAGAACGCCGTCCTTCCGATAGCGCAGACGCACGAAGTTTTCCTCGGGCTCGAAGTGCAAGTCCGACACCCCGGTCTTGACGGCTTCGAACACCAGCGCGTTGACCAGCCGCACGATCGGATGGGTATAGGCTTCTTCCTCAGACAGGTTCGACAAATCGATCGCTTCGCCTTCCTCGAGTTCCTTGAGAATGCCGCTAATACTGCTGGCGTAGCCGTAAGCATTGTCGATCGCCTCCATCAGGACGCTCGGCGTCGCGACCAGTTGCCGGACAACGAGCCCTTTGGGAAGAAAGCGGCGGAGCATGTCCATCGCCACGACGTCGTAGGGGTCGGCCATCACGACCACAGCTTCCTTGTCGGACACGGAGACGGGCAAGATCTGGTGCTTTGTCGCGACGCTTTTGTCGATCAACGCCAGCGCGCTGCCGTCCAGAATGGTCGCTTTCGGGTCGAACAGCTCGAACCCGGAGCTTTCGGACAAAAACCCGGTCAGAACGTCCTGGGTCAAGAATCCGAGACTGACGAAAATCTGCCCCAGCAGCTTCCCCGTCACTTTCTTTTCCTGAAGCGCGACGTTGAGCTGATCCTTTGTAATCAGTCCCCGTTGTACAAGGCGGTCCCCGATCCGTCCCCCGCCCGCGGCTGTTTCCTGGTCGAGCGCGCTCGGTGGCAGGGATCTCTGTTCGGTCTGCGGCACGTCCTGAATTGCATCCGGCGGAACAGAAAAACTTCCTCCGCTCCCCACAATAGAATCGGGGGC
>JAGRJZ010000132.1 GCA_020442505.1 Alphaproteobacteria bacterium
TGCGCGCGGTCTTTTAATATCCGGGGGTCGGTCTGCCCCTCGAACGCGACGACGAAGGGCGTGATCCCGGCGCGCTCGCACGCCGTCAGCAGATAAGCCGGCACGGTACCCCCGCCGGCAATCACGCCGAGCGTTTTGATCTCAGGTTTTTCCGTAGGTGTTTGCAATGTCATATCATCCATGTGTGGTTCCAACGGGTCGAATGATTCCATGCTTTGATAGGAACACACAAGAAAAAAGGAGGGAGGTGTGTTACCCTATAAAAACCCCTGCGGGTCGATATCAATATAAACCCGGACGGTCGAGGGGACTTTGACTCCGCCGATCCATGCCGCCAGTGTTTTTTGCAAGTCGATCTTTTTATCCGCGCGGACCAGCAGGCGTCGTCGATAATAACCGCGCAAACGATAGAACGGCGCATCGGCCGGCCCGAGAGTCTGGATTCTCGCCCCTTGCGGGGCGCCACGGCCCAGCGCGTTGGAAACGGCGATGACCTGATCTTCCTTTTTCCCGGCCACGACGATCCCGGCAAGACGGCTATAGGGAGGCATGCCGGCCGTTTCGCGCTCCGCGGCCTCGACGGACAGGAAAGCGTCGCGATCGCCCGCGGCCAATGCCTGCATGACTTTGTTGTCCGGAAACCAGGTCTGGAGATACACATGGCCGGGCTTTTCCTCTCGTCCGGCGCGACCCGCGACCTGATGGAGGAGCTGATAGGTCCGCTCGGCCGCGCGGAGATCTCCGCCCTGTAGCCCCAGATCCGCGTCCACCACGCCCACCAGCGTCAGATTCGGGAAATGATGCCCCTTGGCGATGATCTGCGTGCCGATCAAAATATCGATCTTGTGGGCTCGCACCTCGTCCAGCATCTCCTTCAGCGCTGCGGGCCCCGCCGCGGTGTCGCTCGCCAGGATTTTTACCCGGGCCTGCGGGAAATAATCCGTGACTTCCTCGAAAATCCGCTCCACGCCGGGCCCGCAGGGGACGAGGGAGTCTTCCTCTCCGCATGCCGGACAGCGATCCGGAGCCGGTAGAGAAAAGTCGCAATGATGGCAATGCAGGCGCCCGGTGGCTTTATGCGCGACCAGCCACGCCGTGCAGCGCGGACAAGCCATGCGGTGTCCGCAATGTCGACAAAGCGTGAGCGGCGCATAGCCCCGCCGGTTGAGGAATAAAAGACTTTGCTCTCCCGCTTTGAAATGAGCCGCCAGCGCCTCCTTTAGAGGAGGTGAGAGAAAACGTCCCCGCTCCGGCTTGTCGGTCCGCATGTCGATGACATGGACATCCGGGAGACGTGCGCCGCCGTGGCGGTCGGGCAGGTGCAAGGATGTATAGCGCCCTTCCCACACGTTATGCATCGTCTCCAGCGAGGGCGTGGCGGACACCAGGACCAGTGGAATATCCCCGCTATGCGCCCGGACGACAGCCATGTCCCGCGCGTGATAAATGACGTTGTCTTCCTGCTTATAGGCGGGGTCGTGCTCCTCGTCCACGACGATCAGCCCCAGATCGACGTAAGGCAGGTACAAAGCCGACCGCGCGCCCACGATCACCTTGCTTTGGCCACTTACCACGCCGCGCCAGGTTTTCTGACGCTGCGCGGGAGTGAGTTGCGAATGCCACAGCGCCGGCGGACAACCGAAACGGCTTTCGAAGCGGTCCAAAAACGCGTTCGACAGTGCGATTTCAGGCAACAGGATCAAAACCTGCTTATCTTGCTTAAGCGCCGCGGCGACGGCCTCAAAATAGGTTTCCGTCTTCCCGGCCCCCGTCACGCCGTCCAGCAGATCCACCCTATATTTTTGCGCCAAAACGGATTCTTTCAGGGAATCGGTTGCGCGCCTTTGTGCCTCCGACAGAGACGGTCCCTGCCGCGCGGAGTCCGGGCGGGCGCAGGGAGGAATCTCGGCTATGGTCGTTTCTAAAAGAATCCCGTTTTTCACCATGGTCTTGACGACTCCGGCGGTACATCCCGAGACCTTGGTAATCTGCGCAGCGGTGCGCGCCTTCCGGTCGGAAAGGATGTCTAGGATTTTTTGCTGTTTGGGGGAAAGCCTCTCTCCGGGGGCCGAGGAATGCGCCAACCGATAACCCGGTTTTCCTTTTCCTTTTCCTTCTTCCAGTCCCTTCGGGACGGACAAAGCCATCTTCAGCACCGCGCCGCGGGGCGCCATCGTGTAACGCGCGGTCCAGTCGATAAACGTCCGGTGCGCGGCCGGCATCGACGGCAGGGTTTCATGTTTGGCGAGAACAGTTTTCAGGTTCTTTGCAAAGACCAAATCGGCGGAATCATCCCACACAACCCCGAGCACCGCCCGTCCGCCCAGCGGAACCGTCACGTAATCCCCGGTCCGGAGCGTCATCCCGTCGGGGACGGCGTAACTATAAGCCTTGTCCACCGGATAGGGGACGAGAACCGCCACGATTTGCGTTTCTCCAAATAATTGAGACTGACTCATCACTTCTTTTTATACGAGATAATTGATCAAGACGCTATCTCAGAGAAATCGCTACGAAGGCAAAGAGGCAAATTTCTGGCAAGCGACCTTCAAAATCGTATAGGCCATGTTGATTCTTTTTAGACGCTCTTCGGCGGCGGGGTCGCGTTTGTTTCGATCGGGGTGGTGTTCTTTGACCAAATCGCGATAGCGAGCCTTGATGGAGTCCAGGGTCAAAGGCGGCGCGAGGCCCATCAGGACCATGGCTTCGTATTCCGGGCTGTTTCTGTCTATCCCTACAAATCCATGACCATCCATCGATTTTTGTTCATTCTGTTCCGTAAAGAAGCGGGCTTGGGTCGCCTTATGCCGCAAATGCTCCTCCAGCCCGGCGAAATTGTCGTACCGCCAGGTCGGTCTCTCTCCGGTCATGCTGTTGACGATATGGTCTTCGATGTCTTGGGGCGCCATGCCGGAAAAATAGTTCCATGCCCGGTTGTACTCGGCAACATGATCCGTGCAAAAATAATGGTAATCGGTGAGCGCCCTGTCTTTGGGGGCCCGGTGATCGCCCTGAAAAACGCAACCAGGCATGTCGCAGATGCGCCCCGCTTCCGCCGGATGGTCCCCTGCGAACTCGGGCGATTTTGGTTTCAGGCGTATGTGCGGCATCGTCTTTCCATTATGAGAGTTTTTTATAGAAAAAACAAGCTTCCGGCATGACGCCTCAGGAATTTTTACATCTAAAGGTTGAGTTTATTTTTATTTAGTGTATTAATGCGTGCGTGTGTAACGGGATTGTACGCGTGGGGAAAATCGTTCATGGATACCGAGCCGTCAAAAGATGTTGAATCGAAAAGCAGTACGCTCGTCAGTCGCAACATAACGGTTCTGGGACGGCGGACCTCTGTCCGGCTGGAGCCTGAGATGTGGATGGCCTTGCGGGACATCGCGCGGCGGGAGAAGTGCAAAATCCACGATCTTTGTTCCTTGATCCATTTGCGCAAGAACAAAGACACCTCTTTGACGGCTGCGATACGGGTCTTTTTAATGCTGTATTACCGGGCCGCCTCTACGGAAGACGGGCATGTCCGCGCCGGTCACGGCAGTTTCGATCGCATGATGAAACGAGCCCGCGCGGGATGGACGGCTTTGGGCGTTAACGCGGCGGGCGGCAAACTCCTGACGCCCGAAACGATCCGTCTTCGAAGCTGATAAGCCGTTTTTCGGGTCAGAAATCAAGCGGCCCGGCCCATATTCAGGAACTTCTGGTGTCGTTTTTGCAGCAGCGCGCCGCCGTCCTGACGGGAGAGCTCGTCCAGCGCGCGCTCGATCTGAGTGGCGACGTTTTTAATCGTGGCTTTTTTGTCTCTGTGAGCGCCGCCGGAGGGTTCGGCGATGATGCGGTCGATAATTCCCAAAGCGTAGAGATCCTGCGCCGTCAGTTTTTGTGCAGCGGCAGCTTCCTCCGCATGGGCCCCGCTGCGCCATAAGATAGAGGCGCAGCCCTCCGGCGAAATAACGGAGTAAATCGCGTGTTCCAGCATAAAAACCCGGTCGGCCGCAGCGATGGCGATGGCTCCGCCGGATCCCCCTTCCCCGATGACGACCGATACAAGGGGGGTTTTGATCTGAAGGCAAGTTTCAATGGATTTGGCGATCGCTTCAGCCTGGCCGCGCTCTTCGGCTCCGACGCCCGGATACGCGCCCGCCGTATCGACCAGCGTAACGACCGGCAAGCTGAAATGCTCGGCCATCCGCATCAGACGTTGGGCCTTTCGATAGCCTTCAGGCCTGGCCATACCGAAATTATGCTTGACGCGACTGGCAGTGTCGGAACCTTTTTCCTGTCCCAAAATGACGCAGGAACGGCCCCGAAAGCGCCCCAATCCGCCCGGGAGGGCATGATCTTCGGCAAAATTGCGGTCACCGGCAAGGGGGGTGAAGTCTTCGATCATGTGCTGGACGTAGTCGCAAAAGCGAGGGCGATCGGCGTGACGCGCGACCAGAACCTTTTGCTGCGGCGTCAGGCGGCTATAGATTTGTTTGCGCAGACGGTCGGCCTTTGATTCCATCCGGGTGATCTCGCCGGCAATATCGACGCCGTTTCCGATCTTTCGAAGCTCGGCGATTTTCGCTTCCAGTTCAAGAACCGGTTTTTCAAAATCAAGTTTGTTCATCGCCCGTTTTCCATCCATCGTTGCGTGGTATTCGTGTGAGAGTGATCAATAACAAATCGGGCAGACAAATTCAAACGAATCGCCTGCCCGGTTTTTTATTTTCTATGATAAAGACGGCCTACTTGCCGGAAGCCGTCTTGGAAAGCGGATGCTTCTCCTCGACGGTTTTTTTCGCATTTTCGCCGACGATATGCGTGTAGATCTGGGTCGTCGCGATATCTGCGTGTCCGAGCATTTTCTGGACCGAGCGCAAATCCGCGCCCCGCGCCAAAAGATGGGTCGCGAAGGCGTGGCGGAGGATATGCGGGCTAACCTTCCCGTGCGGCATGCCGGCATTGTCGGCCAAGTCTTTCAAAAGCTGGGCAAAACGTTGACGGGTCAGGTGACCGCTTTCCGACGTGCGGGAAGGAAACAGCCATTGTGCTTGCGCGCCCTTGTCATCCATCGCGATAAAGCGGGTACGGATATCCATGTAATTCTTCAGTGCTTTCTGGGCCGGCTCGGACAAGGGCACCATCCGCTCGCGACCGCCTTTGCCTTCGACCATCAGGAACTGCACATCCTCGCCGATCGCGGACATGGGAAGCCCGACAAGCTCGGAAACCCGGAGCCCGGTCGCGTAAAGCATTTCCATTAAGCATACCATGCGCAGGCTGTCCGTCCCGCCGCCCTGTCCCGCGGTCTTGATCAAGGCGCTGACCTCGGCTTCCGTGAGTGTTTTCGGAAGCGTACGTTTTTGTTTCGGGCTTTCTACCGTCGCGGTCGGGTCGTCCTTCCGGACGTTTTCGGAAATCAGGTAACGATAGAACTGGCGCAGGGCGGAAAGCCGACGGGCGACCGTACGAGTTGCAATCTGAGCCTTGCTCTGGCCTTTTGTGTGAATTTTTTTACCCAGCTCTGCCAGATAAGAACGGACCTGATCCGTTGAAGCATCGACGATTTCCTTTTTGCTTCCGGCACGCAGCCAGAGGCTAAAATCCGCCAAATCGCGCCAGTAAGCCTGTCGCGTGTTCATGGCCGCGCCACGTTCCGTGGTCAGCATGTCAAGAAAAGAATCCACAAGCGGATGTAAATCAGGCTTCTTCATAGCCGGGCGACCAGGACGTGCCATTTTTAGTTCTCCTTTGTTTTTTTATCGAAGCCCAAAACAACTTCTTTGGCTAATAAACGAGCTTCTTTTGTTAACCCCACTGCAACGAATCCCGTAAGAACCTCAGAGAGCACTGCGGGCGGCACAGAATCCGACCGAACGTTCTGAAGAGCAACGGCACTCAGAAGGAGAACCTCGCCAAGGCGCTTTTTCTGCCTGGCTTTTTTGAAGTCTCCCCACCAACTTCCCCAGGGTATTACATAATCTTCGCCCTGTGTCAAGGGGAGAGAATCGGTTCCCGCTTCCTTTGCTGCGGCGATAATATTATGTAATTGACCGGTATTGTCAAGCTTTTTGTCAAATACGGCGTAAATTTCACGCTCATACGAAGGTAGTATGAGGGAAATCCCATCAAAATCAAGGGTTTCTTGGTTAAAATATTCCGGAAAATAATCCCCGGTTGCGGCCGCAAGAAAAAGGACCAAAAGCGTGTGGTCGTTTTCCTCCGTTCTCCTTTCCCATAGCGTTTTCCAGCGCGTTGCCCAGGGGGCAGACAGCGGCACATCCGCATACATTTGAAGGGCCATGGCCATGACGCTGTCGGACTCCGGCACGGTTTCGTCCGGGTTTATTTTGTGGATAAGTTCTCCGATGTCGTGCAAACGATTCATATCGCGCTCCCGTAGCGCCTTCTTGCCTTCTGACAACAAGACCGTCAACGGAGTCGCTTCCGACAAACCTGGAACAATCTCTCTCGACGCGGAGGCCTGTTTCTTTTGAAGGTCGGTGCGGCAATATTTTATCTTTTCATCCCAGAAGGTCCCTTCTGAAGCCGACTCCAGAGCGAGAGCTTCCAAACAACCTTGGGCCGTCCGCCCTGATTTCATGAGGGCGCTGACCCCTGCCTGCGCCAACAAGTCCGGCGGCGGAAAAACCGGGGACAGCCCATAAAGCGCAGCGGCCTTTTCGGCCTGCCCCATGCGGACCAGCGCCTTGATTCGTTCCGTCAGGAGGGCATCCGGGAGCGCGCCCTGCGAAGGAGCCGCCTTGCTCATCAGAGCAGGATCGGTCGTTGTCAAAAGCAACCGTGTGACAAGAGAGTCCAGCGTGGGAAGGGTCCTTCCCTCCGGCAGGGCCCCGATCAGATCGACTATCGTCTCACGATCCGAGCCGCTCGCCGTAGCGGGACCAAGGGAGCCTTCCTGAGGTGTGTAAAGCAAGCCGTAGGAATCCCATGAGGCCCCCTGCCCCAGCGAAGAAGACGAAGACCGCTCACTTGTGTGCTGCGTTTGCGAATCACGATGGATTCCCGCCATACGATCGTCCTCTGCCCGGGCGGACAGGGTACAAAAAAAGAGCGACAAAGCGAGGCACAAAGCCCAAAGGGTCAAACGACGCGGCATATTTGATGTATATTTGATGTTCTTCTCCCCTTCTGTGTTCGACGGATCAGGAAGAGGAATGTGAGGGGAAGAATCGATCATTCGAGATTTTCACGACAACCTGTTGGGTTTTAACCGGCACGTCGGCAATGGCAAAATACCCGAAGGCGCAAAAGGCCGCGAGCAGCAAAAAAAGTGGTATGAATTTCAAAAGGGACATCAGTGTTTCTCCGTCACATGAGAACGCGACTTTAGCTTTCCTTGTCCCGAATTTCAACGGTTTCCAAAAAAATGCTTTCATGCGATAAAACGACGATGAAAACCTATTACAAGGATAACAAAGACGCAATCCGCGCGCATCTTGACCGCCCGATTGTCCTGATCGGTCTGATGGGGGCAGGAAAAAGCCGAATCGGCCGCATGTTGGCGGAGGCCCTCGATTTGCCATTCTGCGATTCTGACGACGAGGTTGAAAAAGCAGCCGGCATGAGCATTCCCGATATCTTTGAATGCTACGGCGAATCAGCTTTCCGGGACGGCGAAAAAAAAGTGATCCGGCGCCTGATAGAAGACGGAATCCAGGTGATCGCGACCGGAGGCGGCGCGATCATGTCTTCGGAAACGGCTGCCCTGATAAAGGATCGCGCTCTGTCCGTGTGGATACGAGCCGACATCCCGGTCATTTTGGAGCGGACCGCCCGCACTGACAAGCGTCCCTTGCTTCGGGTCGATAACCCAGAAGCGGTTTTGCGAGCGCTCGCAGAAAAACGCTATCCGGTCTATGCGAAGGCGGATATAACGGTCGATAGCGGCAACGGCGAGGCGGAAGACGTCTTGAATCGGGCGTTAAAGGGCCTCGCGGACTATCTCTCTCGCGCAGAAGCCGAAAGGAGCAAGGATGAGCATTGAAAAAACCGTATCCGTGGGGCTGGGGGATCGAACCTATGACATCCATATCGGACGCGATATTCTATCGGCCGCCGGGAACCACCTTCCTTTTTCCATTGACGGGCGTCGTGTTTTTGTCCTGACCGACGAAAACGTTCTGGAGCCCCACGCCCGTACCGTCTGCGCCGCGCTTGAGAAAACCGCCGCGGCGTCCGTTTCCTGTCTTGCCCTGCCACCTGGGGAAAGCACGAAGTCCTTTGCCGCGCTGGAGCGGGTTCTGGCCTGGATTCTGGACCAGGGAGGGACGCGTCAATCCGTCCTGTTCGCGGTCGGCGGTGGGGTCATCGGGGATCTGGGCGGATTCGCCGCGGCAATCATGATGCGCGGCATTCCCTTCGTGCAGGTACCGACGACGCTTCTTGCCATGGTCGACAGCGCCGTCGGCGGAAAGACAGCGATCGACGTCCCGCAGGGAAAAAACCTCGTCGGCGCGTTTTACCAGCCCGCAGGGGTTTTGTGCGATCTGGATGTCCTGAACACGCTGCCCGCGCGGGAAATGCGGGCGGGATACGCAGAAACCGTAAAATACGGATTGATCAACGATCCGGAATTTTTCCTTTGGCTTGAAAATGGCGGCGGAAAAAGCGTCTTGAACAAAGAGCCGGACGCCCTGATCAAGGCCGTCGAAACCGCTTGCCGGAAAAAAGCCGAAATCGTGGAAGCGGATGAACGGGAGGGCGGCGTGCGGGCGCTCCTCAACCTTGGGCATACTTTTGGGCACGCGCTCGAAGCCGCAGCAGGCTACGATGGCGATCGTCTTTTACACGGCGAGGCCGTCGCAATTGGAATGGCGCTGGCCTTTCGGCTTTCCGCACGGACGGGCATCTGCCCCGCGACGGACGCGCGGCGCGTGGAGGATCATCTGCAGGCGATGGACCTGCCAACCCGGATCGGCGCGATCGTCCCCAAGCTGGCAGCTTCCCCCGACGATCTGCTCACGATCATGAAGCGTGATAAAAAAGCCACCGCGCAGACCATCCACTTCATTCTACTCCACGGCGTTGGCCAAGCTTTCATCGCGAAAGACGTAGATTCAAAGGACGTTCTGGATATATTAACGGAATAAAGGACGAATCCAAATCATGCCAGACGCATTCCTTTCGACCGATGTTCTGATTGCCGGCGGCGGCATGGCGGGACTGACGCTTGGCTGTTTGCTGGGAGGAACGGGACTGTCTGTTCTAATCGCGGAGCCGAAAACCCCGCCGCAAACCGTCGCCCCCGGAACCCGGACCGTCGCGCTGTTCGGCGGATCCATCAACATCCTCAAAGCCGCCGGGATATGGGACGAGATCGCCCAGCATAGCGCCCGAATGGAGACCATGCGAATTATCGACGACACCGGGTCCGCGCCCGTCACGCTGTCCTTTGACGCATCGGAAATCGGGGAGGAGTGCTTTGGTTACAACATTCCCCATCATGGGCTCTACCCGGCTTTGCTGAGCCGTGCAAAGGCGCTCAAAACCGTCACTCTTCTGACGGGATCGGGCGTCCAGGACTATCAGATAGAAAACGGACACAGCCTTGCCACGCTCACGAACGGTCAAACGATCCGCGCAGCCCTGATCGCGGGAGCCGACGGGCGGCATTCCCGTGTTCGGGAGGTCGCCGGGCTTCCGTGCCGCCTTCATGATTACGGCCAACGCGCCATGACTGCTGTGATCGCCCATACCAAGCCGCACGATCATATCTCTACGGAATTTCACCGGCCGGGGGGGCCGTTTGCGCTTGTGCCGCTGCCGGATGACAAGGACAACCACTGTTCCTCCGTTGTCTGGGTAGAACGCGAGATCGATGCCAAATCCCTGTTGTCACTGGATCCGAAAGACTTTGAACGCGCGCTACAGGAACGAACGAACGACATACTGGGCGCGATACGCCTTTTGCAAGGACCCGATAGCTGGCCCTTGCAGTGGTCTGTCGCGCGGAAACTGACGGCGCCAAGGGTGGCGATTCTGGCCGAAAGCGCCCACACCTTCACCCCGCTGGGCGCGCAGGGGTTGAACCTCAGCCTGCGAGACGTCGCCACGCTTGCGGAAACGCTCGTTGACGCTGCCAAGACCGGCGCAGATATCGGCTCAGCCCTCGTTCTGGGTCGCTACGAACGGCGGCGGCGACTGGACGTTCTGACCCGCGTGGGCGGCGTCAACGCGTTCAACCGGCTCGTCAGCAATGATATGGCCGCCACCCGGCTCATGCGACGGATGGGGATGAAGACGCTGGACCACTTGCCGCCTCTCAAGCGTTTCGCCATGCAGCGCGGCCTGATTAGCGCACCCGACGAAGGACGTCTGGCAAAAGGGAGCATGCTCTAGGATCGAACGACCCGCGCCACGGTCAGAACATGAACCGCCTTCGCACCGGCCTTGCACAACGCCTTGCTGCACGCGCTAACCGTCGCGCCGGTCGTATAGACGTCGTCCAACAGCAAAACGGTTTTCCCGTTCAAGACCGTACGATGTTTTTCCCGAACGGCAAACGCGTTCCGGACGTTCTTATGCCGATCCGTCACGTTCATATGGCCTTGCGTCAAAGTCGCGCGGGTCCGGCATAGCAGGTCGGGCACGCATGGCACGCCGCTTTCCCGAGCCAAAGCCTGCGCGAGCAAGGCGGCCTGATTGTAACGTCGCTTGAGCAAACGCGTCCTGTGCAGCGGCACCGGTACGATCAGATCCGCGAGGGCCAGCATCTCCTTCCCGGCTTGTTTGAGCCAGGGGACAAAGACCGGGATCGCGTGCAACGCGTCGGCATGCTTGAATTTCAGGATAATTTCCCGGCTGGCATCGTCGTAGACCAGGGCCGAGCGGGCCGTCTCAAAGGACGGCGGGATGTCCAGACACGACACGCATTTTGCACCGGGATCGCCGGGAAAATCGAACGGCAGGCCGCACCCGGCGCAAAACGGCGCCCCGATAAACCGTAAATCCCGCCAGGCCCCGGGTGCCAGAACCCCCGGCCGATCGACGATCGCGCCGCTGACCACGCAGCGCGGCGGCAAAACGAGGTCTACCACCCGGCCCCATACGTGCTGGGCTGCAGATCCCCCTTGCGAAGATTTTCTGTTTCTGTTCTTTATTTTTTGTACGACAGCCATGTGTGCTTGTTACTTTAAAGCACATGCTCCGTCTCTGAAAGCCTCTTGGGACAGCTTCTTGCTTTTTCCTGCCGTAGAGATTCCTTGCTTTTTGATGTCCGCAAGGCTATAGAAAGCCTATGGCGCAAACCATGTCGGCATTTCACCGCATTAAACCGGCGGAGGCAGAGGAGAAAAGCTCTTCCCCTCCTGTGGACCCGGCGCTGCGTCAGTATTACGACCGCCATTATCTTCTGGAGAACATCCCCGCCAAGATCATCAAAAACGCCTGGTTCACGATGGCGCATCTTTTGATGAAACCGGGAGCCCGTATCGTCGATGTTGGATGCGGCAACGGGATGATGAGCTATGCGATGGCGGTCTTGAACCCCCAGATTCACATCACCGCAATCGACCGCGACAAACGCCAGATCGCGGCAGCCGCGAAAAACTATCAGCGACCGAATCTCAGTTTTCAGACCGGCGATATGATCGGAGAAAACGGGTTTGAAGAAAACTCGCTGGACGGGATTATCAATGCTTTCGTCCTGCACGAAATTTATTCCGGGTCGCACTATAGCGAACGGCCTGTGATCCGAACCCTGGAGAACCAGTTTGCCCTTCTGAAAGATGAAGGGTTTTTATTTATCCACGATTACGCAATGCCGCCGCCGGACGAATATGTCCTGCTGGAGATGCCCGACGAACCTGGCACCGGACCGGACGTTGTGGATCTCTCCGAGGCCGACCTTCTCGTCTGGTACGCGGAACACGCCCGCCCGCGGGAGGAAACCGGATGCCAGGGATTTTTTCTGGAGGAAATGCCCGCCCGTTTTCCCGGAACGCGCTTGTTTCGTCTGCCGTATAAATGGGCGTACGAGTTCATCATCCGGAAGGACTACCGGGATAGTATGGAAACCGACCTGCATAAGGAATACGCCTTTTTTACGCCGCAGGAATACCGCAAAAACATGCGGGATTTGGGCGCACGGGTTCTCTACACCGCCCCGCATCACGAAGAATCCATCGTCGATCAGAAATTCTCCGGCCGCTTACGGCTTTATGACGATGAAGGTCGGCCGCTGGGCGCGCCGCCGACCAGCTTCGTCGCGCTGGCGCAAAAGACAGGTCAGGGAAAAAGCCTGCGCCTGACCGAGCGCCGCCCGGCCCGTAACAAGCCCCGACAAATGTATCTATCCGCCATGCGAAACAATGAGACGGGCGAAATCATCGACATTGTCTCGCGCGGTTTATGCCTGTCGGAGGTGCTGCCCTATCGGATTACGGAGGATGGAACGCTCAACGTTTTTATCCATTACGCCGTCCCGCGGGCGATCGCCAACGCCGTACCCCGCCGGGGGAAAGAGCTGGACGGGCGCGGCTGGTCCGGTCATATGATCGAGACGATCAGCATTGAAAAACATGTTCTGGACCGGATCGGCCAAGACAGTCGACGCGACACGATTTTATTCGCCCGCGACCATCTGGCCTTAAAACCGTCGGAAGGCGCCCTTTTGGAAAAAGGACCGGTTTGGTATCCTGCTCCGGATTATATCGACGAACGTGTGGAAACATGGTTTCTGGAAGTCGACGGACGGGGCGACAAACCTCTGAGCCCGAAGATTTTATGCGATGAATTTTCGGGTTTTACGTCTAAAGGCGATATTCGGGAGTTCGCCGCGCAAGAGATTCTGGACGCGATCAATGTCGGCCTGATCCCCAACGCGGGGCTGGAGATCCAGATCATGGCTTTGTTCGAAAAACTTGGCATGAAGGCGGAAACATGGGCCGAATGTCCCCTCCAGCTCAACGAGATTATCCCGGAAGAGCGTCTGGATGCCGCGACGATCAAAAAACGCGCAAAAGAAAGCACCGACGGCCGCTTCAAAAAAATCAGGGGGACCGGCGGAAAGCTTCGGGCGATCCAGTCTGTTTTCGTTGACGAGGGCTTGACCACGCAAGGGATCGGGGGGTTGCGCTCCCGGAACATGGAGTTCGTTATCGCGGATGAAAATACGCCCAACGTGGCGGCGATCCTGCCGCTTGCGAAAGACGCGATCTCGGGGGAGGTTCTGGTCGGCACGGTCAGCGAACACCTGCCCATTCCCCAACGTTACGGCGGAAACGGTCTGACGATGCGGGTTCCGACCTTGCCGTTGCCGGCTGAGGTCACACATATGGAGCACGCCCGGCAATACATCGCCGAAAAATTCGGCGTTCCGCTGGATCATGTCGCGAAGATGGGAGAGGCCTATTTCTGTCACATCGGAATCACGCCTCAACGAATCTTTCCCTTTGTGATGACCCCGAAGACCGGGAAAATCCGGACTCCGTTCGGAGGGCCGGTTGAATTTTCCCCTATCTCGCTGATGCGTTATACCAGCATCGTTCTGGACTTTAACGAAGAGTACAGCCTGCCGCTCCAGACCCTTGACAAGTTTCTGAAGGTCCACAAATTTTTCGAGATGGACACCGTCATGGGCTCCTGGTCGATGGGGCAACGTTACCAGGAGGCACCAGAACCGGGGGCCAAAACGGCGGGACATTTGTCTCACGTCCCCTCCTGGAGCGCCGCCGAACGCCTGTCCGACGAACAAGACAATAAAAACATGCCCTCCAAGCCCGCTGCGGAACGAAAACTGGATCCCCGATAGACCGCCATGAATAAAAAAACCGGACAAAGCGACAAACCGCTCTTCGACCCCGATTTTTTGCGGATGAACCGTGCGCGCGCGTCACATCACGCTGCCACGCACGGGTTTTTGCATGATAGGGCCTGCGACCAAATCGCCGACCGGTTGGCAGACATCAAACGCGCGTTTCCCTTCAGCGTTCTGTACGGCGGAGAAATGACAGGCAAGAGCCCTCAAGCGCATCTCAGACAGGCAGGCGGCATCGAAACGCTTATGATCGTCTCCCAAGAACAGGAAGACAACCTGTCTACGATCGCCAACCCTCCGGCCGACGCGATTTTCAGCCTTCTAACGCTTCATGCGACCGAGGATCTGCCCGGGGCGCTGATTCGTATTAATCGAGCTTTAAAACCGGACGGTCTGTTTTTGGCTGCACTTTTCGGCGGGGATACCCTTTGCGAGCTGCGGGAATGCCTGATGGAGGCTGAGCTTTCCTTAACCGGCGGGGCGAGCCCCCGAATTATGCCCTTTGCCGACAAGCGTCAGATGGGGGCCCTGCTGCAACGGGCTGGTTTTGCCCTTCCCGTCGTGGATTCCGAGACCATGACCGTCACTTACCAGGACAGCTTCGCCCTGATGCGCGACCTACGATTTATGGGGGAAAGCAATTCTTTGTTCGCGCGGAACAAAAAATATCCCGGTCGTCATTTTTTCACAACGGCCGACCGGCTATACCGGGAAAAATACGCGGAGCCCGATGGCCGCATCCCAGCGACGGTCGAAATTATCTATCTGATCGGCTGGTCTCCGCACGAAAGCCAGCAAAAACCACTCCGCCCCGGCAGCGCGGATACCAGCCTGACAGATATTCTCTGAAACGCGAGCGGATTATCCGGCTTTTCCTTACTCAGCCGGGCGCGTGACGGTCCGCCGGCGGCGCGGAGCGCGGCTCACGGGCGGGCCGCCTTCAGGGGCCCTCATGTTTCCGCGTCCTTCGTCATGTCCGGCGCTATTGCCGTTCACGTCCCGCTCGGCGTTATAGTCCCGTTTGCGCGCGGAACGGTGGGGCGGAATGGGAATCGGCTTGGAGGCCATCTCGTTCCGTTCGCTGACGGCGATTTCGATTTCCAGGCGCGCAGCGACCTTGCGCAGCTCGTGCACCGCCTCGATCAAGGACTCCCGGCGATCGTTGCTCTTCCGGTCCTCTTCCCATGCTTCATAGCTTGTAATACAGCTTTCGCTGGTGGTTTTCAGTCTTTGGGCGATTTCATCCATTACGGTCTCCTGTGTGTTCCCGATCCGGCCCCACCATACCGGACCGTGCGGCATGACGCAAGAAAAGAAGAAAACGGGGTTATTTCCTACCCCCCGCTCAGCATTTGCAGGGCCTGACGGATCAGGCTCTGCAAATCGGCCTTGTCGTCGTTATTGTCGTTTTCGGCGCGCGCCCGGGCAACGGCCTGATAGGCGTCGCTACGACCATAGCCGAGATTCACAAGAGCGGAGACGGCATCCTGGTCGTCTGCATTCCCCTCTTGCCTTATTCCTTGCACAACGGGCGCTCCGGTTGAAGGCGCAGCGGAATCGGAGACGCCAACCGGAACAGAAAACGTCGCACCCCCGGCTTTATCCTTCAGCTCCGTTAAAATCCGGGTCGCCAGCTTCGGCCCGACCCCTTCCGCGCGGGTCAGGGCCGTCTTATCCCCCGCGGCGATCGCCAGACCGAGTCCTTCCGGGGCGGCGACGTTCAAAATCGCGAGCGCGACCCGGGCTCCGACGCCCTGAACGGAGGTCAGCAACCGAAACCACTCCTGTTCGGCTTTGTCCTGAAACCCGTAGAGATTAAACGCGTCCTCGCGGATGATCGTTTCAATCCGCAAGGAAAGCGTATCGCCGGGGCGCCCCGCCTGGGCGAGCGTGCGGCCGCTGGCATGGACCAGATACCCGACCCCGCCCACATCCAGGATCAGACTGCCTTGCGAAACGCTGTCGAGGATACCGGAAAGTTTTGCGATCATCGTTTTTTACCCCTTTGGAACATGGGTCCCTTGAGCGGATCATAAACATAAAATGCGATCATTGCCAGCCGCCCCCACCCCGATGCGCGCAACACACCGCCACGGCCAGCGCGTCGGCTTCGTCCTCGCCGATGTCCCCGCAAGCCGGCAGCAATACGCGCACCATCATGCCTATCTGGTCTTTGCCGGCATGGCCGGTGCCAACGACGGATTTTTTAACCAGATTGGTCGCGTATTCGTACACAGGCATGCCCGCCCGGGCCGGAGCAAGAAGACAAACCCCGCGTGCTTGCCCCAGTTTCAGCGTGGATTTCGGATTTTTATTCACGAAGGTTTCCTCAACCGCCGCCGCGTCGGGGGAAAAATCGCGCAGGACGCGCCCTAGCCCCTCGTCCAGCTGCGCCAGCCGGTCGGCCAGCGGCGCGGCGG
>JAGRJZ010000133.1 GCA_020442505.1 Alphaproteobacteria bacterium
CGTCTTCAACCTCGTGCTGGTATGGAACAAGGGAATCAGCTTCGGGATGTTTACCCAGCACGGCGATTATGGCCCTTATATTCTCTCGGCGCTCTCCCTTGCCATTGCGGGATTTTTTCTTATATGGCTGCTCAGAACGACAAACCGGAGACTGGCGCTCTCTATCGGTCTAGTGATCGGCGGGGCGATCGGAAACGTCATCGACCGTCTGCGGTTCGGGGCGGTGGTGGATTTCCTCGATTTCCATTGGAAAGACTGGCACTACCCGGCTTTCAACGTCGCGGACAGCGCGATTGTGATCGGCATTGCTTTTATCGTTCTGGATGGTCTATTGTGGGAGCCCAAACGGAGGAATGGAACGAAGGACGATGAAACGGATTAATCTGACACTGTCTGTTCTGGCTTGCACGCTGGCGCTGTCCGCTTGCGGCGGTGCAAAGGAGAAGCTCGGTTTGGCCAAACAGGCGCCGGACGAGTTTGCCGTGGTCAAGCGTGCCCCGCTAGCCATGCCGCCGGATTATACGCTGCGCCCGCCGAGTCCCGGCGCACCGCGCCCCCAGGAAACCGCAACAGACACCCAAGCCCGGGAAGCGATCTTCGGTCTGGCGACCGCTGCGGCGACCAATCCGGATAGCGCAGAGGAATCCCTTCTAACGGCGGCCGGCGGCGATCGANNCCTGCCCGGCATTCGGGATATCGTGAACCGGGAAACCGAGGCATTACAGCCGAAGGAAAAACCCGTCGCCGAGCGCCTTTTAGGCTTTACCGGTCTGGGCGGCAAGGATCAACCACCGGCCACGGTCGTGGACGCCCGAGCCGAATCCGAACGGCTCAAGACGAACGCTGCGGAAGGCAAATCTGTGACGGACGGGGAAACACCTTCCCTTGATAACTAGCTTATCCGCCCTTACCGCCTCCCCTCGTATAACAAATCGAACGAAAGACACAAAAAACCATGCACGATCTGCGCGCTATACGGGATAATCCGCAAGCCTTTGACGACAACTGGGCGCGCCGCGGGCTTTCCGCTCAAACGCCGGCGATTTTGGCGCTTGACGAGGAGCGACGCGCCGTGCAAACGGACATGCAAGAGCTGCAACAACAACGCAATGAGAAATCCAAACAGATCGGGCAGATCAAAAGCCAGGGCGGCGACGCGCAGGCGATCATGAACGAGGTTTCCGGGATAAAGGAAAAACTCGCCGACAGGGAAGAGCGTGAACGGATTCTGGCTGAGGAACTAAATGCCGTCCTGTCGGCGTTGCCAAACCTGTTGGCCGACGATGTGCCGGACGGTCCGGACGAAAGCGCCAATGTCGAAATTCGCCGAAACGGAGAGCCCCCGCGGCCCAACGCCGCGCTCCAGCATTTTGAAATCGGCGAAAAGCTGGGCATGATGGATTTCGAAACCGCGGCGAAACTATCGGGCGCGCGGTTCGTGCTGATGCATTCGGGCCTTGCGCGGCTGGAGCGCGCGCTGGCGCAGTTTATGCTGGACACCCACACGGGCGAACACGGCTATACGGAGGTCTCGCCCCCGCTTTTGGTCCGGGACGACGCCATGTACGGCACGGGGCAATTACCAAAATTCACGGAAGACCTGTTTCAAACTACGCGCGGGGACTGGCTGATTCCGACGGCTGAGGTTTCTTTGACCAATATCGTCGCCGACCGGATTTTGGACACCGAGGAGCTCCCTCTGCGTTTTACCGCCTGGACGCCCTGCTTCCGTTCCGAGGCCGGCTCCGCGGGTAAGGACACCCGCGGCATCATCCGCCAACATCAATTCTATAAGGTCGAAATGGTCTGCATCGTCGCGCCCGATAAGAGCAACGAAGAGCATGAACGCATGACGGATTGCGCCGAAAACATCCTGAAAAAACTGGGACTGGCGTTCCGGACAATCACGCTGTGCAGCGGCGATACGGGATTTTGCGCGCGCAAGACCTATGACATCGAAGTCTGGCTCCCGGGCCAGAACGCCTATCGCGAGATTTCGAGTTGCTCAAATTGCTGGGATTTTCAGGCCCGCCGGATGAAGGCCCGCTTCCGTCCGAAAGGCACAAAAGAAACCCAGTTCCTGCACACGCTCAACGGCTCTGGCGTGGCGGTGGGGCGTGCGCTCGTCGCGGTGCTCGAAAATTACCACGATCCGTCCGATGGCGGAGTATTCGTTCCGGACGTGCTCAAGCCCTATATGGGCGGTATCGAAAAACTGCTTCCGGCAAGCGGAGCATAAAGCTCCTTACGCGACCTCCTGCGCGCGGTCGCCCTCCACGATTCGGGGAAAGACCCCTTCCGGTTGGTCGATGGCCTTGCCGGGAGACAGCCCGCAATCCGCTGTCAAAGCGGCGAAGTCGCGCCGATCTTCCGGAACGGATAATTGATCCAGAATCTTCCCGGCGCTTTCGGGCATCACAGGCTGGACAATCAGGGCCAGGCACCGAATGGTCTCGGCCAGTACGTACAGGACGGTCTCCATCCGGGCAGGATCTGTTTTTTTCAAGGCCCAGGGCGCCTGCTCGTCGATATAGGCGTTCGCATCCCCCACGATCCGCCAGATCGCTTCGAGCGCGCGGTGAATCTGGAACCGGTCGAACAATCCGCGCACCTCCGGAAGCAACCGAATGCGGGCCGCGTCCAGCAAGGCCTGGTCCGCCGGGGCGAAGGCGCCGGGAAGCGGAAGCGCCGCATCGCAATTCTTGTAAATCATCGACAGCGTCCGCTGCGCCAGGTTCCCAAGGCCGTTGGCCAGGTCGGCGTTGATCCGCGCCACGGCGTTGTCGTGCGAAAAATCCCCGTCATTGCCGAAGGGCACCTCGCGCATCAGGAAATAGCGGGAAGGATCAAGCCCGTAATCCTGAACCATATCATGGGGCGAAATCGTATTCCCCAGCGATTTGGACATTTTCTGCCCCTCCACCGTCCACCAGCCATGGGCAAAAATTGTTTTCGGCAAGGATAGCTCCGCGCTCATCAAAAAGGCCGGCCAATACACCGCGTGAAACCGTAAAATGTCCTTCCCGACGACATGAAAATCGGCCGGCCAGAATGTCTGAAAATCTTCCGCTTGCCGGTCCGGATACCCCAAAGCGGTAATGTAGTTTGTCAGCGCGTCGATCCAAACATACATGACATGAGCAGGATCGTCCGGCACCGGCACGCCCCAGTCAAAGGTCGTGCGACTGACCGAGATATCCTTTAGCCCTTGCTTGACGAAACCGATGACTTCGTTACGGCGCGCTTCCGGTTCAATGAACCGCGGATGAGCCTCGTAATATTCAAGTAGTTTCTCCGTATAAGCAGACAACCGAAAGAAATAGCTTGATTCTTCCATCCATTCCACGGGCGCGCCGGTCGGGGCGATTTTCGTGCCGTCCGGCCCGTCAACCAGCTCGCTTTCCGCGTAATATGCCTCGTCCCGCACCGCGTACCAGCCGCTATATTTCCCCAGATAAATATCGCCGTTTTCTTTCAGCTTGTTCCATACGGCCTGCGCCCCGCGCTTATGGCGCTCTTCCGTCGTGCGAATAAAATCGTCGTTTGTCAGGTTCAAAAGCGGGGTCAAAGCTCGAAAATTTTCGGAAACCTTGTCCGTAAAATCCTGCGGGGTCATATCCGCATTCTTCGCCGCCTG
>JAGRJZ010000134.1 GCA_020442505.1 Alphaproteobacteria bacterium
TACGGTCGTTCTGGGCGATTCCCATGCCATGAATCTGTATAACATTTTCGCTAAATCGGGTGTGTTTCCATTTCTGGTGGGGATATCTCAGGGCGGTTGTCGCCCCCATGATAACAAGGCCGGTTGTCACTATGACGGATTCGACGCTTTCGCAGCGATGCATAAAGGGCTTTTTTCCCGGATCGTCTTCCACCAGTCCGGGTCGTATTTTATCAAAGACGGACAAGGCCACGTTGATTCCCAAAAAGCTTTTCTCGGCTCCTTTGACAGTTTTGCAACGGATGATGTTTTGAAAGTCATCTCCTATCTTGAAAAGCTGAAAACCCTCTCCGGCACGAGTGTTCTATGGATAGGGCCCTTCGTCGAATATCGCTATAACCCACAGGAAGTCCTCGAAAATCCCGGGGCGGTCCGTATCAGACCTGAATCTGTCGTTCTTTTTAACGCCCTTGAAAAGCAGATCAAAGCGCTTGTCGAAGAACAAGGATTTAAGGAATACAGATCGTTCGATACGATTTTTACGGTTCCTGCCGCGGCCATGATCGGAGAATGTTTTGTGTACAAAGACAGCAACCATTTTAGCCTTTGCGGTGAAGATTTTGTAGCATCGAGATCTGTTGAGGCGCTCACGCAGATACGCGACCAAATAGGCAAATAATATAGCCGAACATAATGTTGATTATACTGAGGGAATGGCATATTCGATAGATTTCCGCCGTAAAGTCTTGTCCGTTCGCGAGCAGGAAGGGCCTACAATAGCGCAGGTATATCAATCCTGGAAAATGAAGCGACTGTCGCCCATGGCCTGTTTCATAAAAAAGCGCTTGGCAAATGGCAAGCGGTCCACGGCGCGTAACCCCATCTTGCGGGCGAGGGCGACCGGCGGCACGGCGTTTGAAAACAGGCGCACGAAAAAATCCGTCGTCCCCATCATCGCCATATTATCGACGCGGCGCGCGCGCTGATAGTCCTGCAACAACGAATCAGCCCCCGGGTCTTTTCCGGCCGCGACCGCGGCGGGAATCAAGCGTCCCAAAAGCGCGACGTCGCGATAGCCAAGATTGAGACCCTGCCCCGCAATCGGGTGCATGCCGTGCGCGGCGTCGGCAATCAAGGCCATACGCGGCGCGACGTAGTCGTGCGCATGTACGAAGTTCAGCGGAAAGCAAAACCGTTTTCCCAAAAATTTGACCCTCCCGTAGCGTGCGGGAAAACGGGCCTGAAGCGCCGCGTTGAACGTATCTTCGTCCCATGTCATGGGCGCCGGTGTGCGGCCCGGACGAATATGCTGCGCCCATACCACGGAAGAACGATGCAGGCCATCCGGCGTGTCGGTCATCGGTAAGATCGCGAAAGGACCACTTTCCCGAAAATTTTCGAGGGCGATATAATCGTGCGGGTTTTCGTGCGTGACGGTACAAACGAGCGCCGTTTGATTGTAATCCCATCCCCGCGTGCCGATGCCCATAAGGTCTCTGATCCTGGATTGTCGTCCGTCCGCGCCAATCACCAAAGGAGCTGAGAAGCGGCGACCGTCCTCCAAAACAACGGTGACTTGATGATCTTCCCGGACGAAATCAACGACCGCCGCCTCCGTAATATGTTGCGCAGTATTCAGCGTTTCCAAACGAGCGAAAAGTGCTTTGCGGATCAGCACCAGATCCACAATCCATCCGAAGGCGTCGGCCTGTGTCTCTTGCGCCTGGAAGGTCAGCAAAACAGGCGAGTCGCCGTCTGTGATGTCGATTTGTTCGATCGGGCAGGCCCGGGGCGCAAGCACCTCCCACACGCCCGCCCGGTCCAAAACCTTTTGGGAGCCCCAGGAAATCGCCATGGTCCGCCCGTCTTGCGTCAGATCATGCTGCCGGGCGACCGGTTCGCGATCGAGGCTTAGCGTCTTCACACCTTGATCCGCCAAAAGCGCCGCGAGCGTCATCCCCGCGGGGCCGCCTCCCACGATGATCACGTCCGGATTGAATTTTTTTGCGCGCATGCGGGTTTTCCTTCAAAGACAGTTTGTTTTGGTATAGATCATCAGAGCGCGTTATCAAGAAAAATGATTTTTTGCTCCCGTTTTTTGCCATGACAGAAAAAAAACCGTCAGTTGCGATGATTCTTGCCGCCGGAGAAGGGCGCCGGATGCGGCCGTTGACCGCCGACCGGCCGAAGCCTCTGGTTTCCATCGGCGGGCGTCCGATTCTGGACCATGCGCTGGGTAAGCTAAAAACAGCCGGCATCGAGCACGTGGTGATAAATCTGCATTATAAAGGCGCTCTGATAGAAGATTATCTCGCGGATCATACCCCCCCGGGGATGAGCGTCGCTTTTTCCCGAGAGGAGACGGTTTTAGACACGGGAGGCGGGATAAAAAAAGCCTTGCCTTTGCTGGGGCAGGATCCGTTTTTCGCGATTAACGGGGACAGTTTCTGGATCGACGGCCCCTCCGTCCCCGCGCTGGACCGGATGGCGGCGGCGTGGAATCCGGATAGGATGGATATGCTGTTGCTGCTCCAGCCGGTGGACCGGATGCGCTTAACCACAGGGATTGGGGATTACGACAGGGCGCCGAACGGCCGCTTGACCCTCACCCCGGATCATAGAGGGGGGTTTATGTGGACGAGCATCCGCATCGTTAAGCCCTCTGTGTTCGCCGATACGCCGGCGGGGCCGTTTTCGTTTCTGGAGGTGATGGACCGGGCCGAGACGGCGGGCCGTCTTTACGGGCTTGTCCATGACGGAGACTGGCACCATCTGAGCACCGCCGCAGACGTGGCGGCTGTCAATCACCACGTGTTCGGGGGGGCAGGCGTTACCAGTTCTCCTTCAACCAAAGCCTGACCCTCTCCCAAACGGTTCCCGGTTGAGCCATGCTTATGATCTCGGCAGGCATTTCGTCGCTGCGCTCGGCAATATAGGTCAAAAGCCCTGCCGTTGTGGCGAAGGCCGGGCCGCTGACCGCGTCGGCCAGGCCGTTAATTCGGATTGGTTTGCCCAGGCGTACCTGTTTGTCGAG
Source organism: Alphaproteobacteria bacterium (assembly GCA_020442505.1). GTDB lineage: Bacteria > Pseudomonadota > Alphaproteobacteria > Micavibrionales > Micavibrionaceae > JACKJA01. Next base: position 3,014 of record JAGRJZ010000134.1, read on the forward strand.
CACCATCTGGGCCAGATCCCGCAAACCCGCGAGCTGGCTGGCGCCGCCAGTCAAGACCACCCGCCGACCGGCAACCGTGTCCGCGCCGCTATCCTTTAGCCGCGCCCGGACCATTTCCATGATTTCCTCCAGACGCGGCTGGATAATCCCGACCAGAAGCGAGCGCGGCACATGGTTCGGTTGAATCGCGCGCTCCTCGCCGATTTGCGGGACGTCGATCATCTCGGTCTCGTCGCTGCTGGCGGCCAGAGCGTGCCCGTAGAGGTTTTTCAGGCGTTCCGCGTCCGCAACCCCTGTCGTCAGGCCCCGGGCTATGTCGCTGGTAACGTGGATCCCGCCCAGAGGGACCGCATCGGCATAGACAAACGCGCCGCCGGAAAAGACCGCGAAAGACGTTACGCCGCCGCCCATGTCGATGACCGTGCAACCGAGATCCATTTCATCCTCGACCAGCGCCGAAAGACCCGCCGCGTAGGGCGACAGGCACAAGGCCGCGATGTCGAGGTGGGAGCGTTCGATGCAAGTCTCGAAATTTTTGAGCGCGGTGGTTTCGGCCGTGACCAGATGGACCCCGACGCGCAAGGATTCTCCTACCATACCCCTGGGCTGGCGAACACCCTCTTGCCCGTCCAGCGCGTAGCCGGTCGCGATGGTATGGATCAGTTCGCGCTCCCCCCCCGCGGTTTCAGCTTCCAGGGCCTGTTTCTGGGCGCGCGCCAAAGCCCGCCTGATGTCGTGATCGGTGACGTCATGGCCGCGTACGTCGATATCGACCGAACTGTTATGCGACAGGGCATGCACCCCCGGAACGTTGATGATGACTTCCCGCAGGGGATATCCTTTCATCGCGCCGGCCGCCATGTGTTCGGCGGCATGGACGGTTTTGCGGATCGCTGTCTCCGCGGACTGGAGGTCCACGACCCCCCCGTTTTTGATCCCGGCGCTGGCCTGATGGCCGATACCCAGCACTTCGAATCGCCCTTCTTCGTCCAGAACGCGGGCGATGAAGCAGGCGATTTTGCTGGAGCCGATATCCAGCGCAGCGATGACGGAACCTTTTGATTTGAACATAAGCGAATGCAACAGGGTGGAAGGAGACATTGTTTAGAACAAGACCAAGATTATGAATTCCCGATGCAAAAGGCAATGAAAACATGCGCCGATGAATCCTGCTTGCCGGTTGTTTTCTTGCAAAGATCGTCGGAAATCCTTACAGTTCCGGCCATGAAACATGAAAAACCATCGAAAAACCTGCCGGGACGTTCCGAGCTTTTAATGCCGGCAGGCTCTCTGGAAACCCTAAAAACCGCTGTTCTCTATGGAGCGGACGCGGTTTATATGGGGACGCCGGATATGTCGATGCGCTCCAAATCGCAATTGACTCTGGAGGACGTCGTGGAGGGTGTACGTTTTGCACATACGCATGGCGTACGGGTTTATCTCGCGCTGAACGTGATTACCCATAACAAGGACATCGCCCGGTTGCCGACTTATCTTGAGACCGTACGGGTCGTCGCGCCGGACGGGTTAATCGTCGCCGATCCGGGGGTTTTCGCCTATGTGCGGGAGCACGCGCCCGACATTCCCCTTCACATTTCGACCCAAGCCAATGTCTGTTCGTGGCTGACGGTCGATTACTGGCAAAAGCAAGGCGCGGATCTGGTCGTCCTGGCGCGGGAGGTGTCTTTTGCCGAGCTCGAGGAAATCCGCGAAAAATGCCCGGATATCAAGCTGGAAGCCTTCGTCCACGGGGCGATGTGCATGACCTATTCCGGCCGGTGCCTGTTGTCGAACTATATGGCCGAGCGGGGCGCGAATCAGGGATCTTGCGCGAATTCCTGCCGCTGGGAATATAAAGTCCATCTGAAGCTGAAGGACGGCACGTTGCAGGAACTGACGATCAACGAGGACAATGCCGGTTTGTTCGATTTCTTTTTGGAGGAAGGCTATCGCCCGGGTGAGTTGCTACCGATCGAGGAGGACCAAAACGGCTCTTACATCCTGAACGCCAAGGATTTATGCCTGATGCCCAAGCTGAACGATTATCTGCGCATCGGGGTGGATAGCTTGAAAGTAGAAGGAAGAGGACGCAGTCCGTACTACGTAGCAATCAACGCACGCGCCTATCGCGCCGCCATCGACGATTATTACGCCGACCCCCAAGGCTGGCGCCCGCGGCCCTATATGCGTGAGCTTGAGACGGTCGGGAACCGCGGTTTTTCCCTGGCGTTTCATAACGGGCGCCTGACCAACTATGCCCATAACTACGACGATACGCGGACGCTCGCGGAATGGGAGTTCGCCGGGAGCATCGCCGCCATTCGGGACGACGCCTTTGTGATCGATGTTAAAAACAAGCTGGAGGCCGGGGACGTTCTGGAGTTCGTACCGCCGAGAACGCGGGAGACGATCCTGCTCCGCCTCTACGATTTTCTGCTTGAAAACGGCCAGACCGTGACGGAGGTCCATGCCGGTCGGAAGCAAAGGCTGGTCGTTCCTTTTACGGCCTTCGATCGTGAAGACCCGGCGCATCTGCAAGCGATTTTGCCCCCGCTCACCGTTATTCGGAAGGAAAAATCGTTGACGCGGGAAGAATGGGCCCGCCTGAAGCTTGATAAGACGGCCGCTTGGCGCGAACAGGGAAAAAGCACCGACGCGGTCTACGCGACGAACCGGAAGACCCTGTCCGTTGCGCTGGAGGAAAAGCTGATGGACCGGCGCGCGCGTTCCCCCCGTCTGGGAACCGAGGGGTGTTGCGGGAAGGGATGCAACGGCTGCGCGATTTTCTGGCACGATCCGTCCTATGCGAAGGCCCGGGCGTTGCTGGCGGAAAAGAAAATCGGGGAAATGCTTTAACGCCGGATCTTAGACCTCCGGTCGCCGCGCCGCCCCGACCAGGTAGCCGAAAAACGCTCCGATCGCGAGGCTGGCGAGCGTTATGAGGGTTTTGCGGGGCCAGTAAGGTCGCGGACCGGTTGCCGCCGGTTCGACGACCGTGGCCGCGAACGGCTCCTCCATCGCCAGAATCATCCGGATTTGCTCCTGTTCAAGCAATAACAGGCCGATGGCTTTTTTATGGTCGGGATGAAGCGTCCGGGCCAGCGCCCCGGTTAGCCATGTGATGCGTTCTGCGTTTCGATTCTGGGTTTCGACCCGGATCGTCCGATCTGCGGCGCCTTGCAACCGGGTCAGAAGATACGGACCAAAGGCCGGGTCCTGGTGCAGATACACGACCCGCTTCAACGCCGTCATGCCGACCGGTTCGATTTTTATGTTTTTTTGTAAATAGGCCGCAAGGCTCTCCGGCGAGGATAAAGACGGTGGTCGTGAAAACCGAAACGGCCGGTCGGCGGCGATTCCGCGTCTGATTTTTTCGTCCGGAAAAAGCGCGGCGGCTACCGTACGCCCTTGCAGGATGGTATAAAAACGGGTGAAATTGTCAGACGAAGGTTCCTCCGTCCGCCGAGGCGGCGGCCCGCCGCCGCTATCCGGAAGAGCTGCGGGGCGAAAGTGCAACGAATTGTCCGCCGCCGGGCCGATCAGCATCGTGGTCTTGTATTGCGGTACGGCAAAGATCAGAAAACCCAGCGCGATCAAGCCGCCCAGACAGGCCCCGCCGGCCACGAAACCTTTGAGCCGCCAGATATCCTTTAAAACGTCGCCGAGAGTAGGATCATGTCGCATGGTTTGAATTCAGAGGATATTATCGTGCTTTGCAAGCGCTTTTTTCTCCTGTTCTTTTTCGGAAACGTGGCGTAGACTGCGAGAAGATCGCATTTCCGCAAAGGAAAGTTTTCCGATGACAGCGCGTATAGAGACTGATATCCGGCCCTCCGACCGTTTTATTCCGTGGTATTTCGTCGCGTTTTTCGTCGTCGTGTTCATCGCCAACGGAATTTTCATTTATTTTGCCTTGGAAAGCCAGCCGGGCGTGATCGAGGAGCATAATTACGAGATCGGGCTGGCTTATGACGACCGGATCGCCGAAGACGTCGCGGAACAGGCTTTGGGCTGGGTCGGCGACGTGATGTTCGACAACGGGGTTCTGACCTTTACGCTGTCCGACCGAGAGGGGTCTCCGCTTCGCGGGGCCGATGCCCGGGCGGTTCTGGTCCGGCCCGTCCAAGCGGGGCATGATTTCCCGCTTTCCCTGACGCAGGAAGAGCCGGGCGTTTATCGCGCCCCGGCCGTTTTTCCCTTGCCGGGACGCTGGGATGCCTACATATATGTGACATGGAACGATCAGCCCTATCATATCATGAAAACGCTTCTCGTAACACCGTGAGTGTCTGCATCCATTGCGGCCGGCCTTGCCCGCCCGGGCGGAATTTTTGCTGTGGCGGCTGCGAATCGGCCCATGCGGTCCGTGAAGCGGCCGCGCCGCAGCCTGCGCCGCCGGTCGTCCCGACCGATCCGGAAGCGGGTTTTTCTTTCGACTCGTTTGTCGTAAAAGAACCCGAGACCGGGTTTTCCCACCTTTTGCTACTGGTGGACGGGGTTCATTGCGCGGCCTGCATCCAGAAGATCGAGTCGGCCTTAAGCCGGGAACAAGACGTGCGGACCGCGCGGCTGAATTTCTCGACCCGGCGCTTGACGATCGTGTGGGAAGGCACGCCGGAGCGGGGAAACGCCCTGGCGGCGATCGTCGCGCGGCTGGGCTACCGGGTGATGCCGTTCGACACAAACGCCGCGCAGGAAGGAAGCCTCGCCGAGGAGCGGTTTTTGTTGATCTGCTTGGCCGTCGCGGGATTCGCCGCCGGAAACATCATGATGATCTCGGTCGGGCTGTGGGCCAGTACCCAGGAAATCATGGGAATCGCAATGCGGGATTTCCTGCACTGGATGGCCGCGGCGATCGCCCTGCCGGCGATTTCATATGCCGGCCAGCCTTTCTTTCGTTCCGCCTGGGGCGCGCTAAAGCAGGGGCAGGCGAATATGGACGTGCCCATTTCGCTGGCGGTAATTCTGGCCTGCGGGATGAGCCTGTACGAGACGATGACCCACGGCGCGCATGCCTATTTCGACTCGGCGACGATGCTGCTGTTTTTCCTGTTGATCGGACGATATCTGGATTTTCGCGCCCGCCGCAGTGCGCGGAGCACCGCAACGGACTTGCTGGCGATGCTTTCCGGCACCGCGACGGTGATCGACGAAAACGGCCGCCGGCAGGTCATTCCCATCAAAGACGTACGGGAGGAGATGCTTCTGGCCGTCGCCGCCGGGGAGAAATTTCCGGCCGACGGGATTGTAATAGACGGGACGACGGACATCGATACGAGTCTGATCACGGGAGAGACTTTGCCGCGTCTTGTGGGCCCGGGCGCGGAGGTTTTCGCGGGGACGATGAATCTGGGGACGGCCGTACGCGTACGGGTTTCAAAGGCCAGCGAGAACTCGCTTTTGAGCGATATCGTCCGGCTGATGGAAAAAGCCGAACAGGGACAGGCCCGTTACGTTCGCCTCGCGGATAAAGCCGCGCGTCTTTACACCCCGACGGTCCACACGCTGGCGGCCCTGAGCTTCCTGGGATGGCTGCTGATCGGCGGGCTGGCGTGGCAGGATTCGCTGATGATCGCGGTAACGGTCTTGATTATAACCTGTCCCTGCGCGCTGGGGCTCGCGGTGCCGGTGGTTCAAGTATTGGCGACCGGTCGCCTGATGCGGCAGGGAATTCTGGTAAAATCCGGAGACGCGCTGGAACGTCTGGCCGGTATCGACACGATTTTTTTCGACAAAACCGGAACCCTGACCC
>JAGRJZ010000135.1 GCA_020442505.1 Alphaproteobacteria bacterium
GCCGGTCCTGTCGGGGCAAGCGTGCCGTATCTGGTCTTTGATCCCGGGGGGATGAGCTTTGAAGACTATTTCGGCTTTGCCGGAAAAAGCGATTTGGAAAAATCCGTACTCTTTCTGGTCGGGCTAGCCCCGGCGCTGGCGCAGCGGGGGCATTTCATCGACGATCGTTATCTGAATTTCAAGGCAAAAAAGGGGGCGTCTTTGGGACCGACCTGTATGGCCTGCGCGGGGGTGACGGGGATCGAGGTTTTGAAGCTGCTTTTGAACCGCGGGAAAACATATTACGTCCCCTGGGCGATGCAGTTCGACATGTATCGCAACCGTTACCACAAGCGGTATAACTGGCGCGGCAACAACAATCCGTTAAGCCAGATGAAGATTCGCCTGATGATGCAGTGGGCGGAAGCGAAGGCCGATACGATCCCCGCGGAGGAAAAGGGGTATCGCCGGGCGTTGGACCGCATTTTGGACGTGGCCCGCTGGGCCCCCAGCGGAGACAACTGCCAGCCGTGGTTTTTAACCCTCCGGAACGACACGGCGTTTCAGATGGATCTGGGGCGATTCAAACAGAACGTGTATAATTTGCTGCCCATGCCGGATTATATCTCAACCGGTATGTTTATCGAAAACGCCCGGATCGCGGCCGAGAAGGAAGGCTACGATCTGGACTGGACGACCGCGGAGGACCAGGTCGCGGTGACGCTGAAAAAAGCAAAGAAAAAGCCAGAAAACCCACTGTATCCCTATATTCCGACCCGGTCGGTGAACCGGTACGTCTATAAACCGAAAAAACTTCTCCCGACGGTCCGGACGGCTTTGACGGCGGCAGTCGACGACGGCATCCGGATCACGTGGTTCGAAAGTTTCGCCGACAAGCGCAAGATCGCGGATTTAATGATGCGGACCACCGATATTCGTTTGCGTCTGCCGGAGACCTTTCCCATTCACAGCACGTTGATCGACTGGTCCGGGCAGGACAGCGCCGATCGTATTCCCGCAGCGGCGGCGGGGGTCAATCCGCTGGCGTTGAAGATGATGAAGTGGGCGCTGGGCGACCAGACGCGCAACGAGAAGCTAATGAAGCTTCCGGGGTCGACGGCCTCTTTTATGCTGGAGCTGGATTTGCTGCCGGGACTTTTGTGCGCGGGACATTTTGTCATGTCCTTCGACCCGGATAAAACCCCCGCGCCGGAGGTGGCCGACTATATTCGCGCGGGACAATCCATGCAGCGTTTCTGGCTGACGCTTTCGCGCTACGGCATGGCGCTCCAGCCCTGGTACATTCCGGTGATGTTCTCGCGCTACGTGGCCGAAGATATTCCCTTTACGACCGACGAAAAGCTGCTGGCCAAGGCGCAGCTATTGCGCGATCGGCTGTGCGAAGGCGTTCTGGCCCCGCGTGACCTGCGGCTAGAGGACGTCTTTTTTACAGGCCGGATCGGTTATCCGTTTAAAACCCCCCAGGCGCGCTCGGTTCGCAAACCGTTTGAGGACTTGATTGTCACCGATAAACGGGGCGAAAAACCGGCGGAGACGGTTTGATCAACCATTTCTTTACAAATCCCCCCGCATGATGGCATCATGGAAGCAGGTTAGGGGTTTCGGTTTTATGCGTTTTCTTGTCATTTTCTTCGCCTTTTTGTTTGCTTTGAATCCTGCTGCGCGGGCCGATTACGTTGTTTGGAGCGATGCGCAAACGGGATTGTCCTTCAGTTTTCCGGATACGTGGCAGATCGTGAACAACGCCGCGCCGGACGACGTTCTGACGGTGATGCCTCCGTCCGGCCGGGCGCAGGCGATGTGCCGTCTGCGCGCCCGGGAAGACCGACGGTTTATGATCTATCCCGCGCGCTTTGGCGCCGCCATTCAGGAGCTGTCGGTCAGCAAGTTTTTCTGGGAGTCATATTTAGACGAGTTTACGAATCCCGAGATCATCGGCTATCGCGACGGAGCGGGGCTGGGCCGGTTCTACGCGGGGGCGGTCATCGCCGCCTATGAGGACACGGTTCCCGGCCGCCGGATGCGCAAACGGGGAGTCGCCTTCGCCTCTTTGTATAACGGCGTGGCGTATATTCTGGAGTGCTCGGCGCATGAGGACGCGTTCGAATCCTGGTGGAAGCCGTTTTTGAGCATCGCCGGCTCGGTCGATTTCCCCAAGGCTTACCACGAGAATCGCACGGGAAATTATCGCCCCTTTCTGGACGGACCCTTCGTGTTTTTCAGAAATCCCGGCGAGAATAAAACGACCGCCCCAGCGGGCGGGGAATAAATCCCCGTAATCCACATCCCCGAACGGCAAAAACCGGATGCAGAAAGGGATAAAGCGTAGTAGGCTTCCCTCTATGGTCACGGAACTTTCATTCAAACAAACGGCCGAACAGGCCGGGAACCAACCCGCTTATCGGGTCTTGCCGCATAATTTGGAGGCCGAGCAGGGTCTTCTCGGGGCATTGATGGTCGATAACCGGGCGATGGAGAAAATTGGTGATTTTCTTCGTCCCTTGCATTTCTTTGCCCCCGCGCATCAGCGCATCTACGACGCGATTGTCAAGCTTTCCGATCGGGGCCAGAACGCCAGCCCCGTCACGCTCAAGGGCTATTTCGAGAAAGACGCCGATCTGGCGCCCGTCGGGGGCGCTGCGTATCTCGCGGATTTGGCGGCGAGCGTTGTGTCCGTGGTTAATACCGAGGATTACGCCCGCACCATCTACGACCTTCATCTACGACGCGAACTGATCACTCTGGGCGAGGACATCGTAACCGATTCCTTCGAACACACGGTGGACCGGGACGCCGTCGCCACGATCGAAACGGCAGAGGCCCGCCTGTTCAAACTGGCCGAGACGGGCGATATCCGGGGCGGGTTTGTGACGTTGCGCGATTCTGTGCTGACGGCGATTGAAATTGCCGAGACGGCCTATAAGAGCGACGGACATGTCACCGGCGTGACGACGGGGCTGACCGATCTGGATCAAAAGCTGGGGGGGCTGCATAATTCCGACCTGTTGATTCTGGCCGGGCGGCCGTCTATGGGAAAAACGGCGCTCGCGACGAACATGGCGTTTAACGCCGCCAAGCGCTACGCGGAAACCGGCGGCGCAGAAGGCGGACGCGTTGGGTTTTTCTCGTTGGAGATGTCCGCCGATCAGCTTGCCACTCGGATTTTGGCCGATCAATCGGGGATCTCCGGCGATGCCATCCGCAAGGGGAATATCGGCGAAGACGATTTTCGGCGATTCGTGGAAGCATCGCAAATTCTGGCGCAGGTCCCGCTTTACATCGACGATACGCCGGCGCTTTCGATCGCGGCGGTAAGAACGCGCGCGCGCCGTCTGAAGCGTCAGCACGGTTTGGAATTGCTCGTGATCGATTATTTGCAGTTGCTGCAGGGCTCCGGCTCGCGTCAGTCCGAAACAAGCCGCGTAAACGAAATTTCCGAGATCACCCGGGGCCTCAAGGCGATCGCCAAGGAGCTGCAAATCCCGGTTCTCGCGCTCTCCCAGCTCTCCCGGGCCGTCGAACAACGCGAAGATAAACGCCCTCAGCTCTCGGATTTGCGGGAATCGGGCTCTATCGAACAGGATTCGGACGTCGTCATGTTCGTCTATCGGGAGGAATACTACCTTTCCCGGGAAGAGCCAAGCCAAAGAACCAGCGAGGGCGAGGAAAAATATTTCGAACGACATGAGAAATGGGCGCAACGCCTTCAGGAAACAGCCAATACCGCCGAAGCGATCGTCGCCAAACAACGGCACGGACCGATCGGAATCGTACGCTTGTTCTTCGATCCGAACCTGACCCGTTTTGGCGACCTGGATCAGATTCACCGATAGACCATTTCTCAAGCCGCCATCTGTTTTTGCATGACTAGGCGGATTTCGACCTCCAGCCGGACGGGTGAGCAAGGCTTTTGGATGAAGGAGGTTACGCCGCTGTGGCGTGCCTCGGCGATGGACCCGAGTCCCCCGCCCCGGCCCGTAATGATAATGAAGGGGATGGTCGATCCTTCCTCCCGCAGTCTTTGGAGCAAGGAAAGACCCTCCATACCGGGGAGACTCCAGTCGCAGAGGATTAGATCCGTCTTTTTTATGGAGGTGTTCAAAAAGGTAAGCGCTCCCAATCCGTCTCTTTCTTCATGGATGTTCATGATTCCCATGTTTTCGAGCATATGGCGTAGGATCTGACGCGTATCGTCGTTGTCTTCCACCAGAAGAACTCTCAGATTCATGAATTCTATCGGACGTTCTTTTGTTTTTATCATATGTACCTGTCTTCGGCCCATTGAGGGGGACGGGCGCCTTTCTTTTCTGTTTTCTCAAGCGTGTCCTGCATCGCGGAAACAAGGTGGTTGATATCGACCGGCTTGGCAAGAACCCTTATATTGGCCGGCAGATCTCTTTTATCCTGCTTGTCGGGGCCTGTGCCTGGATAACCGCTCATAAAGATCGTCCGCATATCCGGACGGATTTCGCGCAAAAGTTTTTCCAGACGAATACCGTCGAGCTCCGGCATGACGATATCGGTCAAAAGAAAATCGATCCGTCCGGTGTGGTCGTGTTGCGCCAGAAGCGCCTCGTTCCCGTTTGCAGCGCTCAAAACGGTCAACCCTTTGCCTGCCAGCATGCGACCGACAACAAGCCGTAAATCCTCTTCGTCCTCCACAAGCAAAACTGTTCGGCCGACAAGCCCTGTTGCGGATGATTTCGACTTCCGCAAAGATTCCTTTGCTTTCGACTGTGCCGGTTTTTCTTCCTCCGGTAGATAGAGCCGCACGGACGTTCCGCGCCCGGGAACAGAATCGATCTGCATAGAGCCGTTCATCCTGCGAATCATGCTGTAGACAATGGATAATCCAAGTCCGGTTCCCTTTCCAGGGTCCTTGGTCGTAAAAAATGGATCAGTCGCCTTCTCAAGCGTGGCGGGACTCATACCGCTTCCATCATCGACGACCGATAAGCACAGATAGCTTCGCACAGGTTTTGCCGCAGGAATATCTTCCGGCAAAGAGGCCGGCTCGCATGCTGTCAGTTTTATTTGAATCATGCCGCCTTCGGGCATGGCATCCCGGCTGTTTGTGACCAGATTGATAAGGCTTTGCGCCAGAGAATCCTGGGCGCCTTTGATGTAGAACGCGCCCGATGTTTGAATATCGAGACGAATCGTCGCCCCCACAAGCGGCATCAACAGCTCCTTTTGATCTTCCAGAAACGCCGAGACGTTGAACACTTCCTCAGCGACGACATTTTTCCGGCTGAAGCTCAGAAGCTTGCGAGTCAAACTCGCCCCGCGCCCGACCGATAAGATTATTTTTTCAAGACAGGCGCGCGCCGTTTGTTCATCGTTCAGATTTTCAACCGTCATACGGGTATAACCGTCAATAATCATGAGGATATTGTTGAAATCGTGGGCGACTCCCGCGGAGAGCTCTCCCAGCGCCTCCATCTTTTTCGCGCGGCACAAAAGCTCCTCCTGATTCGGCGTTCTGTCTTGTGACAACACCGAATCGCAAGGGTTTTTATCTGAAGAACGGGTATGCGCCATAATATTCTCTTTCCTCATTACCAAGGTAACACAACTATAAGTTTTATTCCAGACATTTGACACACGAACGCATATCAAAGACACTCGGAACGATTCATTTTCTTTGTCGGAGCGTTTTGTGACTTTGCGTCAGCTTGTCCGCACAGATATCGTACGCCTTGCCTTTTGGATGCTCTGGGCAGGGTTTACCCTGTCGGTATGGCCAGATTTTGGGTATGCTGGCGAGCATTCCTCTGTCGCGCTTCAGAAGCCGCGCGGTCTCAACACGGTTCCCGATGCCCGTATGGATCCAGCTGGAACGGTTCGCTTCGACGTTGCAACGTTGGACCCCTACGTGCACGCGGCCTTATCGGTACAGCTTGCGGACTCGCTGGCAATCGGCCTGCGCCAGACAATGGAGGTTTCGAGCATCAACGGGGACCCTGATCGGCTCTATCCCGGAATAGATGCAAAGATCAGGATAAACAGGGAATCGCGCTACGTTCCTTCCGTTTCTTTGGGAATTCTGTCCGCATTGGGACACAAACGCATGGCGGGAGAGTATCTCGTCGCATCGAAACGATGGAAAGATTTTGATTTGACGGCCGGGATGGGATGGGGACGCGCCGGAAGCGCGGGTCACCTGAAAAACCCTCTTCGCTTTTTAGGATCCCATTTCGACAAAAAACGCCCTTTGGACGGGGAAGGGCCGAACGGGCCGGATGACTGGTTCACCGGAGAGCAAATAGGTTTTTTCGGCGGGATCGCTTATGAAACGCCTTGGGACGGTTTGTCTCTGAAGGCGGACTGGAACGCGGATCGTTACAGGGCCGAACAAGACGCCTTTGACTACAACGCTCCGGCGCCTTGGTCGCTCGGGTTCGACTATATGCCCTATCCGGGCATAAGCGCCGGGGCAGCCCTGGTCGGCGGAGACAAGCTGATGGGACGTCTTCGTCTTCAGAGCCCCGTCACGGCGTGGCCCGGACGTTACGAGAAAAAGACAACACCCCCGATCCTGCGGCCGTACAGAACGAACGAGGCAGCGCCGGGCGCCATCGACATTGCAGCAAGCCGCGAGGGAATCGCGCTCTATGACACGCGTCTGGATACATATGTCGCGACGACGCATCTGGCGGCCCGTTCCGAGGCGTCGTCCTTGCCGCACCAGATCGGGCGCGCAGCCCGCCATATGACGAACCATGCCGGAAAAACCGTGGAGGCGCTGGATGTTGTCCCCACGATTTACGGCTTGCACGGCCCTTCTATCCGTCTTTTGCGCCGGGATATCGAAGCCGCCTTGGCGCGCAATCAAGGCAGTCCTCAGGAACTCTGGCGGGGTATGCAATTTGGACCGGTTCGGGAAGCACCCGAAACCGTTGCGCTCTATCGGTATCAGCCTGGCCTGAATCCCCCCGGCTGGCGCCTGCGGCTGATTTTGGACAACCAGCTCAGTCTGTCCGAGGAAGACAGCGGCGTGCTTTATCGGACCTCTCTGATCGCGGAAGAACGCAAACATTTAACCCCGCATATCGTCACGGGCGGGGCTTTGCGACTGAATATCGGGGATAATCTGGGGCGTATCCACGATATCCGTCCCCGGACGGCTTTGCCCGTGCGCGGCGATGTTGATCGCTTCGCCCAGGCGACCGTGACTGTGGATCGGCTGTACGCGGGATGGTTGAAGACGGTGAAGCCGGATCTTCACCTCGCCGTGACAGGGGGACATCTGGAGGAGATGTATAGCGGCCTTGGCGGAGAAATTCTCTGGCGGCCCTTTCAAAAACGCTTTGCTCTGGGCGCTGAGGCCTATCAGGTCTTCAAACGCGATCCTGCGACCGCCCTTGCGCTCGGCCCGAACGGAGACCATGTTTTGACCGGGCATCTTCAAGGTTGGTATGAAATTCCGGAGACAGACCTGACCTTGCAAATGCGGGCAGGGCGCTATCTGGCGGAAGATGTTGGCGGGACGCTGGCGCTGGAACGGCGCTTTGATAACGGCGCCCGCCTGACGGGCTTCGTGACCGCGACGGACGCCGCCGATTTCGACTTGTTCGGCGGCACGACGTATGTCTATAGCGGATTACGATGGACTTTACCGCTAGGCAACGTCAAATACCTGCCGCCGGGAAGCGAGATCCGCGTGAGCGCCGTGCCACAGGGCCGGAACGCCGGCCAGGCGCTCGACCCGCCTTTGCCGCTTTACGATTTGACGGAACCGCTTTCCTACCGCCATATCGTCCGCCATTGGCGAGAAGTTGTGGAATGAAGAAACCTCCGCAACCAGTAGAAACTCCCGTTGACGGCCTTATAAAACTTCTTTGCAATCCGGCGCGAGTTGGATTATACAGGTTTCCAGTCAATTCAAATCGTTAGCGGAAAGGGGCTTGAATGGCCAAGGAAGATTTGATGGAATTCAAAGGGGTTGTCACCGAGGTGCTCCCCAATGCCATGTTCCGGGTGAAACTGGAAAACGACCACGAGATCCTGGCGCATGCCGCCGGAAAGATGCGTAAACACCGTATTCGGGTTCTGCAAGGGGACAGCGTGGTCGTCGAGATGACCCCCTACGACCTTACGAAAGGGCGTATTATTTTCAGGGAAAAGTGATTTTTTTCGCCGGTCAGGGGCTCTCCCGCCGGCATTTAATCAGGGAATCCGCCGCCAATTGCCGAATATGGCGATAATCGGCCCGGGGCTTGCGGGCGTAGGATTGGGCCATGTCGTTCGCATAGCAGGTGCAAACGGGCTCGATATCACCCGGCTCCAATAGCAACATATCAAGACATTCCTGGTAAGACAGACCCGCGATTCCGGGTTGGTTGACACACTCTCCGCCGATGTCGAAGACCAGATTGGCCTGGGATATGGTCGGGCCGTTTAAAACCCTGGCATCAAAGAACTTTGCGCCGATACAGCGGCAATCATGAAACTGGGAATAAGTATCCTTTGCCAGACAATCGTCATAGACCCTGATCGCCTCGTCGATAATTTCCTTTTGCAGATCGGGGGGAAGCTGGTCGAAAATCTCCATGACATGAGCCGGCGAAGAGCTGCCCTGGGCCCACGCAGGCACCGATAAACAACAGAATAACAGGCAAAACAAAGCCACAAGATGCATCATACACTCCCTCTGTAGCGGTCTCTCATTCTAGCACATTGGGAAGGGAAAATAAAAAGGGATGCAACGCCATAAAGCGTGGCGCTTGCGGAAACCCTCAAAAATTACCTCCACAGCTATAATCACTTGCTTCCGGAAAAAGCTATCAGCTATACAACCCCCATGGAAGCTCTCTCATCCCTCTCAATTCAACCCAACCTGACAGGGTGGACAAGTACGAAAAAGAGCCGGGCATGTTTTTACCCGTTCATCCGGGGTATGAGGTGTCCGAGTGATTTTGTGTGATACGAGAAGTGCTGTAATTGCTGTATTAGGAAAAGGGGAGCTGCCATGAAAAAGCCTGTTATTCTGTTTCTCGTCATCTTTGCTACTCTTCTTTCTTTGAAATTTTACATAATACAAAATGAAGGGGAGGAAGGTCGAACCCTTGCAGCGCAGGCTGGCATTTCATCCGCTCATGCTGCCGACAAACAAAAAGAAACTGTCTATGACCGCGTGATGCGCACGGGAAAGATAAGATGCGGGTATGTTGCTCATGATCCTTATGTAGTGATCGACCCTAACACGACAAAAAAAAGCGGAATTATGCACGATGTCATGGAAGAAATTGGTCGGCGTCAGGGGTTTGAAATCGAGTGGACCGCAGAAGTGGGTTGGGCGGATTTTATCACCGGACTGGAATACGGACACTACGACATTCTGTGTTCGGGAGGCTGGAACAGCGCTAACGAAGGAAAACTAATAGGCTACACAAAACCCGTCTATTTTCAGGGAATCGGCATATGGGTCCGCACGGACGATATGCGATTTGACGATCACAAGGAGCTTTTAAACAGCCCTGATGTAACAGTTGCTTCGGGAGACGGTTCGCTTGTGAGCGTGATCGGGCAAACCGATTTTCCACAGGCAAAAATCCTTTCTTTGCCAAATTTGAACATGGCAACAGATTTCATGCAAATGGTTGCGATGAAGAAAGCCGACGTCACGTTTTTAAGCGTCTACACGGGAAACAGGTTTATACAAAATAATCCGGGGACGTTAAAGAACATTGCTACTGAAACCCCCATTCGCGTGTTCCCGACATCGTTTATTATTCCGCACGACGATTACCGTTTGCAGCAAACATTAAATGCCGCAATTGACGAACTAACTTATAGTGGTTTTATTGACCGGGTTTTAGACCGCTATGAGAGCGGAATTCCCGGATCGTTTTACCGCGTTGCCAAGCCCTATGCCGTGCCAGGGAAATGATTTTCACCACAGAGATTACGGAAAAGCGTAGAGCTTTCTTTGATGGCAAAACTCCCTGTGATCTCTGCGCGCTCTGTGGTTTAAGAAAGAAGGAAAAAGACAATGAAGAAAACCCTTGCCCTGTTTATCACTCTTTTCGCCGCTGTCCTCTTTTTAAAATTTTACATAATCAAAACAGAGGGGGCGGGGACCGGGCAGGTGCTCGGTTGGGCCATTGGCATTCCCCTCGCCCACGCCGCCGACAAAGAAAAAGAATCCGTCTACGACCGCGTGATGCGAACGGGAACGATAAGGTGCGGGTATGGTCAGAACCCTCCTTATACGGTTGTGGATTTAAATACGGGCAAGGTGACGGGCATTCATGCTGAAATTATGGACGCGATCGGGGAATCGCTGAGCCTTGAAATCGAATGGACGCAGGAAGTCCCTTGGGATCAGATGCCCGCGGCGTTGCAGACCAAAAAGATTGATATGCTGTGTTCCGGTTTTTGGGTGACGGGGGCGCGAGGACGACAGATCGCTTTCACCCGCCCGCTTTACTTCAATGCAATTGAGGCAGTTGTTCGCACCGACGATACGCGGTTTGATAATAATCTTCTAGCGCTCAACGATCCGGAGATAACAATTGCAACGGACGATAACGACGTTGGTGCCAAGATTGCTGCCACGGACTTTCCGTTGGCGCGAAAGCTTGTCAGTCCGCAACTGGCGTCCGTAGATTATCTCCTGATGAATGTCGCCAACGGAAAAGCCGATGCGACGATCATGTACACAAGTTACGTCCACGACTTCATGACGCATAATCCCGGGAAATTGAGGGCGATCAAAGCGGGTAAACCTTTGCGCATTTTCGGAACGGCACTGGGGGTTTCCTTGCAGGAACAGATGCTGCGTGACATGATCGATTCGGCTCTTCTCGAATTACAGGGGAGCGGCATATTGGATAAAATTCTGGATCGGTATGAAAAAGACTATCCGGGTTACTTTTTCCGTACTGCCAAGCCGTATGAGGTATCCGAATGACGCGTGACGCTCTTCTTTCCGCGCTGGAATGGCAGATCGAGGCCGGAGCCGACGAGGCGCTGGCGGCGGAGCCTATGGATAGAACCGCTATAAAAGCCCCCTCCCCGATGGGGGGAGGGTTTGGTGAGGGGACCAAACAATTAACAACACAAAAAGAGTCTTTTTTCCCCTCGCCCGACCCGTCTACGCTTGGCGGCTTCGCCGGGTTGCCCCCTCCCTCAAGGGAGAGGGTTTTATCGAGTGCTTCCGAGTCCAGAACCGAAGCCATGAAACTGGCGCGAGCCGCCAACACCTTGGACGAGTTGCGCGAAGCCATCGCCGCCTTTGACGGGATCGCGCTCAAGAAAACCGCGACAAACCTTGTGTTCAGCGACGGCAATCCGCGCGCGCCGGTAATGCTGGTCGGCGAAGCGCCCGGTGCGGACGAGGACCGGATGGGAAAGCCCTTCGTCGGGGCCAGCGGCCAGCTTCTGGATAAAATTCTGGCCTCCATCGCTCTGGACCGGGCGGCGGAAGATCCCGCGCAAGCGGTCTATATCGCCAATATCCTGAACTGGCGGCCGCCGGGCAACCGGACCCCCACGCCGGGAGAAGTCGAAGCCTCCCTGCCCTTTATCGAGCGGCATATCGCGCTGGTGAAACCCAAAATCCTGATCCTGTGCGGCGGAGTGTCGGCCAAGGGGCTGCTGAACACGGGGGAGAGCATTTCCCGCCTGCGCGGCCGATGGCACGACTACCGGCCCCAGACCCCGGATATCGGGATCGACGCGCCGATCCCGGCGCGGGCGACGTACCACCCGGCCTATCTCCTCCGCACGCCCGCGCAAAAACGCGCCGTTTGGGAGGATATGCTGGCCGT
Source organism: Alphaproteobacteria bacterium (assembly GCA_020442505.1). Taxonomy (GTDB): domain Bacteria; phylum Pseudomonadota; class Alphaproteobacteria; order Micavibrionales; family Micavibrionaceae; genus JACKJA01. The sequence goes on from JAGRJZ010000135.1 coordinate 11,775, forward strand.
CCAGAAAAAGCATCAGACGCTTTTGGGAATAGACCTGCCGACGGCTTAAGCTTTCTCCTGCGCGGATTTCAAGACGGCGGCCACATGGCCCGGAACCTTCACCTTGCGCCAAATTTGGGCGATTTTTCCCTCCGTATCGATCAAAAAGCTCGCGCGTTCGATCCCCATATATGTCCGGCCGTACATGCTTTTTTCGACCCACACGCCATAGGCTTCGCAGACCGCGCCATCCTCGTCCGAGGCCAGCGGAAAAGTCAAACCCTGCTTGGCCTTGAAGTTGTCATGGCTTTTGACGCTGTCTTTGGAAATACCGATCACGACCGCATCGGCCTCGTTGAACGCGGCCAGATTGTCCCGGAAATCGCAGGCTTCCTTCGTACAGCCAGACGTATTGTCCTTCGGATAGAAATACACGATGACCGGCCGCCCCTTCAGAGCCGAGAGGGTAATCGTGCCGCCCCCGTCCGTCGGCAAAGTAAAGTCCGGTGCCCTATCGCCAATATTCAACCCCGTCATCGCATTGGTTCCTTTCTTTCCATGAAAAGCGCAATTATAAAAGAGGAAGAACAGTAAAACGTTTTACCCCGGTTGACAACGTTACGCATAAAAAGCCCATGCACAAACAGCTTTTCCACTTTGGCCGCCATACCGTTTTAATCCTGCTGGAGACCTTGGCTGTGCTGATCCTTCTGTGTTCTCTGGCGGGAGGGGCGTTATTGTGGCGCTTGACCACCGGGCCGCTGGATGTCAGCTTCGCGCGGGAACACATCGCCCGGGCGCTGAGCGACCCGACGACAGGCCATACCGTTACGGCGGACGGGGTATTGCTAGCCTGGCCGGATTTGAAAGGGCCCCTGATTTTGACCCTCGAAAAGCTTGCCATCGCACGCGACGACCGACCGGTTTTGCAAATCGACCGGGTCGATCTGGGCCTCGCGGGGCCGCCGCTTTTCCTCGGACAGGTCGAGCCTTCCGATATCATTCTGACACAGCCTGTCTTGCGCCTGATCCGCGATCCGAACGGCGCGATTCGTCTGGGGATGGAGGGGGAACAGTTGCCCCCCGGCGCCGTCGAGGACAGTCCCGACTCGCAGGGTCCCCTGATGCGGATCGTCCGTCGGCTGGCACAGGACCGCGGGACGATTGACAAGCGCTCCCCTTTGGACCACTTGCAAAGCCTTGAAATCAAGGACGCACGCATGACGGTCGAAGACCAGGTTCTGAACACGACCTGGTCCTTGCCGGATCTGGACGTATTATTCGCCCGGAATCCGGGGGGGCTTTTGATGACCGCGGCGCTGTCCTTGCCGGGCGGCGACAACAACGCGGCGGAAATCCGGGCCGATGTGCTCTACGTCCGGGACCGCGACGACTTCACCGCCCGTCTGCACCTTCAGGATTTCGATCCCCATATTTTATCTTCTAAAATCCCGACGCTTGCCTGGATGGAGGATCAACGCATCGTCCTGAACGGGGACGTGTCGGCGACCGTCGACGCGGACATGAAACTCACAAAACTGGACGTCGCGCTTTTCTCCGGCGCTGGCGCTTTGTCGCTACCGGGCCTCTACGAAGCGCCGCTCGCGATTGAGGAAACGTCTTTGGAAGCCGCCTACGATGCGGAGACGGAAAAGCTGGCGATCGAATCGCTGAACGTCACCCTTCAAGACGTCACTCTGACCCTTGCCGGAGAGGGGAAGGTTGCCCCGGACGATATCCGTTTTCCCATGACGATCGCCGTGAAAGACCTGCCGCAAGCAAAAATCGTTTCCCTGTGGCCGGACTCCCTGCGGGGGATACCGGTCGAAGATTGGCTGACCCGGCGCCTGTCGGGTGGGCGTTTCACAGAGGCAACCCTGCGCTTCGATCTCGCCGTGACCAAAGAGCCGGGCGA
>JAGRJZ010000136.1:0-5157 GCA_020442505.1 Alphaproteobacteria bacterium
TAGGATTTAGCTATGGTTGATTTTACAATGAGGAGGAAAAAACCATGATCAATGTAACCAGAAAAACGGCTTTGCGAATGAGCGCCGGGTTTGTCGCGGGCTTTATGCTTTCGACGGGACCGGCCCATGCTCAGTCTAATAATTTTACAGATGTTACGTCCAATATTGTTGATTCGATTGAGGATTTTCCATCGCTAGTCTCGTCGTTTTCCTATCTTCTGGGGCTTGTTTTTGGCGTTTTGGGGATTCTGAAGATCAAGGACCATGTCGAGAGTCCCGGCAACGCGCCGCTCAAGGAAGGTGCCATTCGTCTGGGCGTCGGGGGCGCGCTTTTGGCCTTGCCGTTCATGTATGACGTGATGTTGAACACGGTTGGAGATGACCAGGGAGCACAGGATTACGTTGCAGACCTTTACAAGGCTGATGCAACGTCTCAGTAGGTCCTGTATTCGATGCCTGCAATGTCTCTTACCTTCGGCGTCGGACGCGCTTCTTTTGGAGGCGCGTCTGCGTCTGGCGGCGACAAGCTGCCGTCCGATCTCAAACAAAAGGTGTTTGAGCGGGATAATCACGATTGCGCCTTTTGCGGGTTTCACGCCGAGAAATACCAGGACGTCCACTTCGTCAACGGCGATTCGAACGACACGGCCATGGCCAACCTGACAACCGCTTGCATGTTTTGCGCGCAATGTTTTCATCTGGACCATGTGGGGGCGATTCGCTCCGGGGTTTTGATATGGCTGCCGGAGATACCGCAGACCGCGCTCAACCACATCGCGCGCGCGATTTATGTTGCCAGAATCTCGCAAGGCCCGATGATGGAGGCCGCGCGCAAGGCGCTGGATGCCTTGATGAAGCGGCGGGAAGAGGCGCGTAGTCGTCTGGGGACGGACGATCCGTTTATCCTGGCTAGCGTTTTGCAGGATTATATCTCCGGCCCCGCCTATGAACGCCGGGCGGAAAAGCTGGAAGGCATTCGTCTCTTGCCGCTGGATCGACGGATCGTGAAGGAAGGCGACATGGAGTTTAATCAGTTTCCGCAGATCCTGGCCTATTGGCGCTCCAAGGACGGTCCGTTCGGCGGACGGGTGCCGAACCGCTGGGCCGAGTTCTATAAACAGATTCCCGTCTCCGATGCCGCCTGATATGCTTGCCTCATGATCAAAACCACAGAACAACCGGATCGTGATGCGTGGTTAACGGGGAAGTTGCTGTTGGCAATGCCCGGCATGGCCGATCCACGCTTTCACAAAGCGGTTATTTGCCTGTGTGCCCACGATTCCGGGGGCGCGATGGGGCTGGTGATCAACCATCGTCTGAAAGGGATGGATATGTCCGGGATCCTCAAACAGGTCGATATGGCCGCGAGTCATGAAACCGCGCAGAACATGCCCGTCATGCAGGGCGGACCGGTCGAAACGGCCCGCGGCTTCTTGCTTCATTCTCACGATTTTATCCTGCCCGAGACGATTTGCACCGGCGATGCGCTATGCGTCACCGGAACGCTTGACGCGCTCCGGGCCGTTGCGGCCGGGAAAGGTCCGCAGCAAATGATCTTCGCGCTGGGCTACGCGGGCTGGACCGCCGGTCAACTGGAGCAGGAGCTCCAGCAAAACGCTTGGCTTTGTATGGATGCCGATCCGGCGCTTGTCTTTGAAACTCCGCCAGAACAAAAATGGGACGCGGCCCTTGCCACGCTGGGAGTCGACCAGGCCATGCTTTCCGTCGAATCCGGCCGGGCGTAACCCCGCCATCTTTTTTCCGGGTGTATTTGGCCCGGATTTCGCCTTATACTATGAACCATCTTGTTTCGTTACCGCGAAAGGAAGCTCAGCACATGTCCATCAAAAAAGCCGCCGTCATCGGATCCGGTGTTATGGGGAGCGGAATCGCGGCTCAGATCGCGAATGCCGGGGTTCCGGTTGTTTTGCTCGATATCAAGCTTGAGGGCAAAAATCTGGCCAGAGACGCCATCGACCGGATGATGAAAACCGATCCGGCGCCTCTGATGAGCAAGCGTAACGCGAAGCTGATTACACCCGGCAATCTGGACGACGATATCGCGTTGCTGGAGGATTGCGACTGGATCGTGGAGGTCGTGCTGGAAGATCTGAAGATCAAACACGCAACCTACGAAAAAATCAACAAGCACCGGAAAAAGGGATCGATCGTTTCGTCGAACACCTCGACTATTCCGCTGGCGCTTCTGATCAAGGGGCAGGGTGCGGATTTTGCGAAAGATTTTCTGATCACCCATTTTTTTAACCCGCCGCGTTATCTGCGCTTGATGGAGCTGGTGACGGGCCCGAAAACCCGAAAAGACGCGATCGACACGATTGCGGATTTTTGCGATACGCATCTGGGCAAAGGCGTGGTGCGCTGTAACGACACGCCCGGCTTTATCGGCAACCGGATCGGCGTTTTCTGGCTGACGACGGCGCTGAACGCGGCGATCGAGGACGGAATTTCCGTCGAAACCGCCGATTCCGTGATGGGCAAGCCCGTTGGAATTCCAAAGACCGGGGTGTTCGGCCTGCTCGATCTGATCGGGATCGACCTGATGCCGCATCTGGCGGACTCGCTTCTTTCAACGCTTCCTAAGGCAGACGCGTATCAAAAGGCCTATATCGACCATCCCTTTATTCACGGGATGATCGAGGCGGGCTATACCGGCCGAAAGGGAAAAGGTGGATTTTACCGTTTGGATAAAACGGACGGAAGGAAGGAAAAGCAGTCTTTCCCGCTGAACGGGCAAACGTTCTCCGAGAGCGCTTTTACGAAGTCGCTTAAACCCAGGCTGGACTCGGTTGCCGCAGGGAAACAAGGCCTAAAAGCGGTCGTGACCACCGACGACGAAGGCGGGCGCTATGCTTGGAAGGTACTCTCCCGCACGTTGGCCTATGCGGCTTCTTGCGTGCCGGACATCACGGACGATATCGCAGCCGTCGATGATGCCATGAAGATGGGCTATAACTGGAAAAAGGGCCCGTTCGAAATGATGGATGATTTGGGGCCGGCATGGTTTGCGCAAGCCCTCGAAAAGGAGGGCATCAAAATCCCCGATGTTTTGTCGAAAGTCGGGGAGGGCTCCTTCTACAAAATCGAAGACGGTAAACGGCATGTTTTGGGGACGGACGGGCAATATCACGTCCTCAAACGCCCGGACGGCGTCCTGTTGCTCGGCGATATCAAGCTGGCCTCCGACCCTGTCTTCAAAACCGGCAGCGCCGCTCTGTGGGATATCGGCGATGGCGTTTTGTGCACGGAATTTACAGGAAAAATGAACGCGCTGGACGAAGGCGTGTTCGAGGTCTATCAAAAGGCAATCAAGCTGATCGGGGATATGTCCGGCGATTACAAGGCCCTTGTTATCTATAACGAAGGATCACATTTCTCCGCCGGGGCCAATCTGGGACTGGCGATGTTCGCCATGAACATTGCCCTCTGGCCGCAGATCGAGGCGCTGGTCGAAGGCGGGCAGAAGATTTACAAAGCTCTCAAATACGCTCCCTTCCCGGTGATCGCAGCCCCGTCGGGGATGGCGCTGGGGGGCGGGTGCGAAATCCTGCTCCACGCCGACCACGTCCAGGCCCATGCCGAGACCTATTGCGGCCTTGTCGAGGTCGGCGTTGGACTTTTGCCCGGGTGGGGCGGGTGCAAGGAGATGCTCCTGCGCTATCAAGCCGAAGAGCAGGACAACTACGACAAAGCCACCGGCGGAAAGACAATGTGGTTTTCGCCCAAAACGACTCCGATGGGCGCTGTACGAAAGGCTTTCGAGACGATCGCCATGGCCAGGGTCGCCAAATCGGCGCAAGAGGCCAAAGAGATTCGGTATCTGAAGGCCAGTGACGGCGTTACGATGAATCGCGATCGGTTGCTGTTCGACGCCAAACAAAAGGCACTTGCGCTCGCGAAGGAATACAAGGCCCCGGAACCGGTCTCCGAAATCCGCCTGCCCGGCCCGTCCGGAAAAATGGCGCTGGACATGGCGGTTTCAGATTTGTGCAAATCCGGCAGAGCCACGCCCTATGACGTGACCGTCTCGGGCGCCGTCGCGACCGTTTTGACAGGCGGGGAAAAAGCCGACTGGACCGCGCCGCTGTCAGAGGAAGATCTTTATAAGCTGGAACGGACGGAATTCATGAAGCTTGTTCATAATGACGGAACCATGAACCGGATCGAACATATGCTGACGACCGGCAAGCCTCTGCGGAATTAGGAAGAAATCTCTTCCTTCACGTCCTTGCGGGAAAGTTTCCCGATCATCGTGCGGGGAAGGGGTTTGTCCCGGAACTCATATAGCCGGGGTATTTCCATCGGGGACAGCTTGTCTTTCAAAAAGACTTTCATGTCCCCCTCGCTCAGGTCCCGACCAGCCTTTGGTTTAATCCAGGCTTTGACGGTCTCGCCCCGCTGTTCGTCCGGAACGCCGGCTACGATACATTCCTCGACCGCCGGATGGAGATAGATCGCCTCCTCCACGTTTCGGGGATAGACGTTATAACCGTTGGTGATAATCATCTCCTTGATCCGGTCGACGATAAACACATAGCCGTCCGAATCCATCGTCGCCAAATCGCCCGTATGGAGCCGGCCATCGCGGATCGTCGCGGCGGTTTCCTCCGGTTTGTTGAAGTAGCCCTTCATAACCTGGGGCCCGGTGATGCACAGTTCTCCGCGCGCGCCCGGCTTGACCGGCTTGGCGGTTTCCGGGTCCAAAACCTCCACGACCGTTCCGGTCAGCGGCAAACCGATGGAGCCGGCTTTGTTCTCGCCCGTAATCGGGTTGACGCACACAACCGGGGAGGATTCGGACAGGCCGTACCCCTCCACAACGATACAGCCGGTCGTCCGTTCGAACTGGTTTTTGACCTCCACCGGCAGAGGCGCGCCGCCGGAAATACAATAACGCAAGGATGTTAGATCATAGGATTTCAAACCCGGATGGTTGTTGATCGCATTATAGATTGCCGGAACCGCAGGAAAATAATGCGGTTTCTTCGTGTGGATGATCTTTAGAGTCTCCCCCAGATCGAAACGCGGCAGGGCAATAATCTCGAACCCGAAACGTACGCTCATATTCATGATCGCCGTCATCGCAAATACGTGGAAAAACGGCAAAACGCCGAGCATTTTTTCCTCGCCCCTGCGGGC
>JAGRJZ010000136.1:5215-14242 GCA_020442505.1 Alphaproteobacteria bacterium
CATCGCGCCCTTGGGCACGCCCGTTGTCCCGCCGGTATATTGGAGCACCGCAACGTCTTCCCGCGGGTCTATGGCGACGGGCGCGGGCTGCCCTTCATTGTCGATCAGCGCCGCGAAGGAGACGACTCGGTCCGGATGGGGCAGAGCGCCCGCCATATCCTTTCCCTTGAACGTCCGGAACAAAAACCGTTTCACCGGCGGCAGGATATCCGCAAAGGGGCATACAATCAGAGTCTTCAGACGCGTCGCGTGCAGCATCGCATGCATCTTGTCAAAGACCGTCTTCAGGTCGATCGTGATCATCAGCTCGGTCTGGCTATCTTCGATCAGGTGCGCCAACTCGCGCTCCGCGTAAAGCGGGTTCAGATGCACGACCGTTCCCCCGGTGCGCAGAATGGCGTAATAGGCGATCAGCGCGTAAGGCGTGTTGGGTAGGCACAACCCCACCCGGGTGCCCTTGGTGACGCCCAGCCCCTGAAGCCCGGCGGCCATCTGGTTGACCAGCGTGCCGATTTCTTCCCAGAGCCATTTTTTCCCCAGAAAATCAAAGCCGGGTCGATCGCCGTAATCCCGCACCGTGTCGGCCAGAATTTCGTAAACGGGGCGTACGGGAATATCCGCGTTCCAGTTGACCTCCGGCGGGTAATGGGAGAGCCAGGGATAATTTGCCGCGGTCACTCCCATTCGATCGTTCCCGGGGGTTTGGAGGTGATGTCATAAACCACGCGGTTAATCCCGCGGACCTCGTTGATGATCCGGGTCGCGGTTCGGCCCAGAAAATCATGCGGAAACGGATAATAATCCGCCGTCATGCCGTCCGTGGAGGTCACGGCGCGCAAGGCGCAGACATACTCGTAAGAACGCGAATCGCCCATCACCCCGACCGTCTTGACCGGAAGCAGCACCGCAAAGGCTTGCCAGATCGTATCGTACAATCCGGCATTGGCGATCTCCTCTAGATAAATCGCGTCAGCCTTACGTAAAATAGCCAGTTTCTCGGGCGTAATCACGCCGGGAATTCGGATGGCCAGCCCCGGCCCGGGGAACGGGTGGCGGCGGATGAAATCCTCCGGCATGCCCAATTCCCGACCCAGCGCACGCACCTCGTCCTTGAACAATTCTCGCAAGGGTTCTACCAACCCCATGTTCATCCGCTCGGGCAGACCGCCGACATTGTGGTGGGATTTGATCGTCACGCTGGGCCCGCCGGTGAAGGAAACGGATTCGATCACGTCCGGATAGAGCGTTCCCTGCGCCAGAAAATCGGCCCCGCCGATCCGACCCGCGACGTCCTCGAACGTGTCGATGAACAAAGCCCCGATCGCCTTGCGTTTGATTTCCGGATCGTCGATTTTCTCCAGCGCGCCGAGAAAGAGCTTACCCGCGTCTTCGTGGATCAGGGGAATGTGATAATGCTCCCGGAATAAGTCCACGACCTGATCGCTCTCGCCGGCCCGCATCAGGCCGGTATCGACGTAGATACAGGTCAGTTGATCCCCGATCGCTTCGTGAAGCAACACGGCCGTGACGGAGCTGTCCACGCCCCCGGACAGGCCGCAAATGACTTTTTTATCACCGACCTGAGTTCGGATTTTCTCGATAGCCTCGGCTCGGAACGCCGCCATGGTCCAGTCGCCCGCGCAACCGCAGACGGCATGGGTGAAGTTTTTGATCAGCGCCGCGCCGTGCGGCGTATGAACGACCTCCGGGTGGAACTGGACGCCGTAAAAGCGTTTTTCGTCGTTGGCGATAAAGGCGTACGGCGCGCCCTTGGATGTTCCGACAACGGTAAAGCCGTCCGGAATTTTCGTGACGCGGTCGCCATGGCTCATCCAGACTTGCTCATAGGCGCCCTTTTCCCACAGACCTTGGGTGATGGTGCAATGTTCCTTCACATCGACATAGGCCCGCCCGAATTCCTGGTGGTCGCCCTTTTCGACGATCCCGCCCAGCTGCACCGTCATCGTCTGCTGACCGTAGCAGATCCCCAGAACCGGGACGCCCATCGTAAAGACGCAATCCGGGGCGCGCGGGGAGTCGGCGTCCGTGACACTGCACGGGCCCCCGGACAGGATGATTCCCTTGGGATTATAGGCTTTTATCCTGTCTTCATCCGCCTGATTGAACGGCCAGATTTCGCAGTAAACCCCGCTTTCCCGGACGCGACGCGCGATGAGCTGGGTGACCTGGGACCCGAAATCGAGGATAAGAATATGATCGTGGTTATTTTCCATGCGTTTTTTTAGCTGCGAAAGCGGGAAGGCGCAAAGAAAATCTTCAGAGATTCCCCGCGACGAAGTCCCAGTTAATCATTTCGTTGACAAAGGTCTCGACGTATTTGGGACGGGCGTTGCGATAATCTATGTAATAAGCGTGCTCCCACACGTCGCAGGTCAAAAGGGCCGTTTTCCCGTGAACCATCGGCGTATCGGCGTTCGGCGTCTTCATGATCTCCAGCTTGCCGGTTTCGTCGTCCTTCACAAGCCATCCCCAGCCGGACCCGAATTGCGTCACGCAGGCATCGACAAACGCAGCGCGAAAACGCTCATACCCGCCCAGATCGCTGTCGATTTTTGCCTGAAGCGCTTCCGGCAGGTGCGTTCCTCCGCCTTGCGGTTTCATGCAATGCCAGAAAAAGCTGTGGTTCCAAACTTGCGCAGCGTTGTTGAAAATCCCGCCCTGGGCAGGGTTTCCGGCAGTCGCCCGGATGATGTCCTCGATCGGCTTATGCGCCAAATCCGTTCCCTCAAGCAGCTTGTTCCCGTTCGTCACATAGGCCGCGTGGTGCTTGTCGTGGTGATACTCGAAGGTCTCCGCGCTCATCAACGGGGCGAAGGCGTCATAGGCAAAAGGCAGTTCCGGTAGTTCCAGCGACATTGTGTGATCTCCGTCATCTTAATGAGTTATCGTGCCGGACTAACCTATTATTTTTTATGGCTCGGGCAAGGAAAATTTTTGGTTTTTATCTTTACAGATAACCTTTTGGTAAATATTCCTTGTCTATAATGGGAAGAAAAAAGAAACGTAGCGTTACTTGTTGGGGGAAAAGATCATGATGTTACCGCCGATTCTGGCGAATACGCCTATTGCCAAACTGTTACAATCCAGCCCGGCGAACGAGGCGCCGAGCCGGCCGGCCACGCCTGCATCCGGACCCGCCGAAGACACGGTCGAGATCTCGAATGCGGCCAAGGCGCGGCTTGCGGAATCCCGGAAGCTGAACGAACCCGAAGCCCGAGAGACAGCCGCTAAAACCCGGGAGCAGCTGGAAGAAAATCGTCGCGTCAGCCTGAGCGAAAAACAAAATCGCTAGCCCCCAAGGCACAGATAGATTGCATTTTATTAACTTTTTATTTGTGCTTCTATGATACTCTGAGGCTTGGGTTTTTACCATGCGGAGGCTGTGTGATGTATTCTCTATCGAACCGTATTCGTCGGAAGACGCAACAGGGATTTTCTCTCCTGGAGTTTTCGCTTGTTCTTGTGCTGGTTGGCATTTTGCTGGGGAGCGTTCTGCTTTTGTATAATGGTTATACCAAAACGAAAGCCATCAAACACGACCAGGAAGCCGCTGAGGTTATCAATCAGACCGTTGCCTCTTTTTTCCGGAGTAGGGGACGCTTTCCCTGTCCATCATCAATTTCGGCAGGAGAGGGAAGCCCCTTGTTTGGCCGGGAAACCGATTGTTCGGACACCTCCGTCGCGCCGGGGACCTGCGGTCCCCATTATTGCGTTGCCGCCAGGACGTTTGACGATGACGGCGACCCGGCGACCCCCGATGTAACCCGCCGCGTTCGAATCGGCTCCGTTCCGTTTCTGGATATCACGGATATGAACGGATTTGACGATAATGGCGACGGGATTGTAAGCGAAGACGAGTTTTCCCGCTACATCCCGGGCGAATTTTATTCCCTTTGGAGGGAGAATGCTGTCGATTCCCATGGGCGCCGTTTTACCTATGCCGTCACCGAAAACCAGGCCGTAAACGGTGCCTTTGTCGAAGGCGCGGGCGGGATTCTTATTCAAACGGAACAGGTCCCTCCGGTTGTTCTTAACAATACGGCCAATTATGTCGTAATCGGGTACGGAGAGGACGGCTTTGGCGCTCGCAACGAAAACGGAACGGCGTTCGTGGGATGCTTAAATGCGCCTTCTGCGGCAGAGACAGAAAATTGCGACAATGACGCCGTGTTCGTGTCAGGCCTCATCCGTACCACGGCGGGTGCTAATTATTTCGACGATTCCGTGTCATATCGGGTCTGGATGCCCTGGTTTTTGTGGGATGTGGAGCCCGAAACCGTTGGAGGGAATGATCTTCTGAATTCTTACAACCGGTATCTCGGCTATGTGGGCATAGGAACGGAAACACCGCAAGCACGGGTACATGTCGTCAACGGGAATGTCTACGCCACGAATTTTTGGGTTCCCTTGTTCTCTGGGTGGGGGCCGGCCGATGTCGACAATGATTCTCTCGAGGGACTTGGAAAGATCAGCAGCAACCAGCTATGTAGCGCAAACGGTGAGTGCTTCAATACAGAGCTTATTGCGGGCGATGTGTTCCCGCAATGCCCGAACGGGTTTTTGATGGACGGAATCGAGAACAGCGCCCCCGTGTGCGTTCAGTCGCTTCCGGCCTCCGCCAGCGCGACCTGTGAGGGGGATTCCTTTTATCTTCAGGCGATTCGTTATTCGCCCTCCCAAAGGCGGGGAGAGATCAAGTGCTTTAATCCTTTGACGGGAGAGGAGCAAATAAAAGGGTTTGGGAACGATCCGATACAGCCAGATCCTGCGGCCCAGCCGGGGGTCCAAAACCCCAACCCGCCCAAATCCATTACCTATAGTTGTCCTTTTTCAACCAACCAGCTTTTGCTTGAAAACAACAGGGTCATATGCTTGCAGGATGCAACCAAAATCGCGACCCTGACATGTCCGAACGGGATGATCGGTTCTCCGCAGCCCAATGGAACGCTGGTTTGCACAGGAAACTAGCTTTGCTATTGTTTGTTATTCATTAGCCGGGAGACAAAAATGGGAACACGCGAATCGCCGAACGTTCTTACGCACGGGAAATTTTCAAAATCTCCCTCGGAATCTTTCAATAGGCCAGATGGTCCGGAGTCTGGATTCGTTATTCTTTTGACGGTTATATTTCTGATCGTTGTCGGGATCTTACTGCCTGCGTTTTTTTATCTGTTCAATCTTGAACTGAAGGACCGTGAGGCTCGTAAATTGTTTGAAAAGCAACAAACGATCGCCACGGCGATGGCCGATTATATTTCTCTCAACGCCGAATATCCGCGGCCTGCTTCCAGGATCGCCGCGGACGGCATATCGGTTGCGGCGCTCAATATGCCGGCCGCCGGATGCACGAATGGAGTCTGCACTGCGAATGACGGAAACGGGAACGTTTTTATCGGGGCCGTTCCCTACGCTTCTCTGGGCATTGAAGCGGATGTCGCCTGGGACAATCAGTGGAACCAGTTCACCTATGCCGTCAGCGCCCAGCAAACCGATCAGGCAACCTACGATCCTAATTTTCCGGGCGCGGTTAACCTTTTTACATCGGAATATAACGCAGCCGGTGCCCTTGTGACTAATCAGTCATGGGTGACGCTTGTGCTGGTAAGTCACGGCGATGATGGAAAGGGCGGGTTTCAGCGAAACGGAGGCGCTCCGATCGTCGCGTGTGCGGCAAGCCTCGGTCAGGATAACGAGAATTGCGACGACGATGCACGGTTTGTCGATTATCCCGGGGGAACCGCGCCGGGAGCGCAACATTTCGACGATACGCTTTTCTCCAATATTCTGAGCATGGTGTATGTCTGGAACAACACCAGAAGCCTCGTCCCCGGACAGGCGGCTCTTCTAAATCTGGGAGAAGACAATATGGGCGTGGGGATCAGAAACCCTGAACATAAGCTACATGTTTCCAACGCGGATTCGGACCCGTCCTTGCCGTCCAACGATTTTCTGGTGCAGGATACGGATCTGGCTGACGGTATCGATGCCGGCTTTATGACAGGTGAGTATTGCGATCTGACGGAGACTAACTGTTTTTCCCCGGATGTTCTGGGGGGGGATATGGACGATGGAGAAGGGCTTGCTTGTCCTCCTGGAGAGGTTTTGGGAGATGTTGTGAATGGTTCTCCTGTCTGTGTTTCTACATTCCTGGGAACGTCGACGGGGGGGTGCGCCCCCGGGGGCAGAGCCTTCGTAACCGGCATTAATCTCAGCTACGAAAACGATAGCGTCGGGTTTGATTGCGTGACGCACACACCCTGATAAAATGACAGGACATTCTGTCTTTTGAAAAAGGAGGCAAAACAATGGCTTTTAAAACAACTCGAATAACGTCTTCCGAATCAAGCCGTTCCGGTTTTTCTCTTGTAGAGCTGGCGATCGTCATGATCGTTTTGGGAGTTCTGTTAACGCCGCTTTTTGTCTTGTACAGTAAATGGCAGGCCGATCAGAAAAACCAGGAAATGTTAAAGCTCATGGGCAACGCCCCGATGGTGGTCGAGTCTTTCCTTGCTGTCAACGGCCGTTACCCTTGTCCGGCGCCTCTGAATGTTCCCCGGAACAGTGCTTTATACGGGTTTGAATCAGATTGCACCGACGTTACCACGGCCCCGGGTAACTGCGCGAACGGTCTTTGCATCGCAGGAAGTGGCCGCGCCGGGCTGGCTGGAGACGAACAACGCATCCGGATCGGAATGATTCCGTTTCGCTCCCTCAATTTGTCGGAGTGGAGCGCATACGACACCGAAGGCCACCGACTCGTTTATGCTGTGATGGAACAGCAGGCGCGGCCGGGCAATTTATACGATCCCGACAAGGGGGGGATTAGACTAAGAGATCCCAATGGTCAGGATCTTACGAGCCCTGTCGACTCGGCTCATTATGTTGTTTTATCTCATGGTCGTGACGCGTGGGGCGCTCGTTCCCGGGATACCGCCGCGCTCGTCAGCGCCTGTGACGCGGCGACGCCCGTACTCGATAGGGAAAACTGTGATATGGATTGGTCTTTTGTCGCGGGCGATCTTTCGACGGCAACGGGCGCCACCCATTTCGACGATAATGTACGATACGATGTGCCGGCTGCCTATCCACGCTGGATTTCGTCCGATACGAACCCGCGTAATATCCACACGCTTGGCCCAAACGACACAGTCGGGACGCATTTCTTTTATAGCTGGTATCTTCAGGATCCAAATTTTAACGCGCTCGACGCTTTTTATACCGGTCTTGGCGCCGATCAGATCCTTCCCAACCGTATGACCACAAAGCTTTGGCATACGGACGACATCTACATTGACGGTCGTGCGATGGCGGATAATTTTTGTTCCGCCGATTCCGACGATCCCGATTGTTTCAACCCGGCGATCATCGCCGGAGATCTCGCAGCAGGGACAGGCGGAATGGAGTGCGGGACGCAAGCCGATTCTTCGATGTTCAAGGGAATCAGTCAGGGGGGCTCTGCCTGTGAGACGATAGATATTTTGGAGAAGTCCTGCTTGAACGGACAAGTCCTCCAGACCATGGCAGACGGACAAATGACCTGTGCTTATCTTCCTTGCCGTCCCGCAACCGTCTCCGGCCCGTGCCCCGGAGATTCCGTGCACAACCTTCCGGGAAGCGACCACAACACACGCTTCACCTTCAGGGGAGGCGAATATAACTGCACGAGTGTGACCTACAAATGTGTAAATGGTACGTGGGATAGAACCCGTCCCTTTGGGAATTACATATGTACTTGCCCGACGGACAATATCCAGCACAACAGATGCGGAACGAATAGTTGTCTTCCGACCGCCAAGACGCGGGAAAGGGCCGTGAACTGCGCTGCGTGTTACGTCGGACCGTTTGTGACGACGGAAACATGTCCGGGGAATCCTGACAGGTGTGCGCCGTTGACACCGACACCGGAGCCGTCTCCGTCTCCGTCTCCGACGCCATCTCCGTCTCCGACGCCGGCTCCAACGCCGACACCGGCTCCTCCGGTCGTCCCGATGCCTGTCAATCCAGGCGTAGGAAATGATGGTGGGGGTATTGTAAGGTAACCCAAATGGACGAAAAACATCCCCTTCCCCCGTTTGCGAAAACAGGGGAAGGGGTTTTCTTTGCCGGCACGGTTTGTGAAAATGGCTTGACCCGTATGATGACGAACCTTAAAAACATGGGGACGAAAGGACAGGTGGCAGAGTGGTTGAATGCGCTGGTCTCGAAAACCGGTAAGGGTTCACGCCCTTCGGGGGTTCGAATCCCCCCCTGTCCGCCATTTATCAAATCCGGAACCGTCTCTCCCTTATCATCGCAAGCCTGTGAACCGCAGAGAATTTAAGGTTTTGGGGCGTTTTATCCTCACGCACCGCTGGCGGTCCGTGGCGGGTTTTAGGGGTAAAAGTCTTTCGAAAACGCCCTTTTTCTCTCCGGCGTCCTCACCTCGCGCCCGATGGAGTGAGGATGAAAATTCCATGCAAATCAACGTTTTGCCTCATCGTTTTCATAGCGCGTTTTCCGGTTTCGCCTTCATATAGCCTACGTCACATAAAATGATTCAATTTGGAAGAGTTTCTCAATCGAGCAAAAGAGTTGTTTTCTGACGGCCTTGGTATGGGCCCATTTTTGTTCGATGGGGTTGAGGTCCGGGGAATATGGCGGGAGGAAGAGCAAAGTGTGTCCGGCTAACCCCCATGCGCCGCAGGGCATGACCAATGCCTTTCTCGCTGCCCCCCAGACGGCGGGCCCGCTCGTACTGGTAAGCGTCGGGGTGTTCGAGAACATCGCGGGCCAAAGCCGCCATGTCAATCCTGGTCGCCGGCTTGTCGCGGGTTTTCTTGGGTTCGGGATTTTTAAGCCAACGTGTCACGCTGGCCACACCCACACAAAACCGAGACGCTACCTCGGCAATTGTAAGGCCTTCCTTCTCACGGACAGATAAGACTTTACGGCGAAAATCGGATGAATACGTCATCCCTAAATTATAATCAATTTATATGAGTTTGGCTATATCACTATGGTTCGCAC
>JAGRJZ010000137.1:0-605 GCA_020442505.1 Alphaproteobacteria bacterium
GGTACTGGCCGATGGTGATGAAATCCACGTCAGCGGCGCGCATGTCGTCCATGACTTGCGCGATCTCTTCCTGCGTTTCGCCGAGCCCGACCATGATCCCGGATTTAGTGAACGTCTCCGGTTCGACCTCCTTGACCCGTTGGAGCAAGCGCAACGACGTAAAATACCGTGCGCCGGGACGCACAGCCGGGTACAGACGCGGCACGGTCTCCAGATTATGGTTGAACACGTCCGGCCGGGCACAGGCCACGATATCAATGCTTTCCGGGCATTTTTTAAAATCGGGCGTTAAGATTTCCACCGTTGTCCCCGGCGATTTATAGCGAATCGCCTCGATGGTCTTCACGTAATGATCCGCCCCGCCATCGGCCAGATCGTCCCGATCGACCGATGTCACGACGACGTGTTTCAGACCCATCTGCATCACCGCCACCCCGGTGCGCAACGGTTCCATCGGGTCCAGCGCCTCGGGCTTGCCGGTCGCGACGTTGCAGAAGCTGCACGCACGGGTGCAGATTTCGCCCATAATCATGAAGCTCGCGTGTTTTTGCTGCCAGCACTCGCCGATATTGGGGCACCCGGCCTCCTCGCACACCGTGTGCAGG
>JAGRJZ010000137.1:669-1298 GCA_020442505.1 Alphaproteobacteria bacterium
GCGGGCACGCGAATCCAGTCCGGCTTCTTCCCCGACGGCCGGTCCGGATTCTTTTGCTTTTCCGGATGGCGCCGGGCTTTGTCGGTAAGAACAGGGTTGTAGGTCATGATAAGGGAACATAAACAGCTGCGGCGGCCGGGTCAAAGTCTTTCGTCTTGAGTCAAAAACCGGCCCGCCGGATGAACATGCCCGGGGACCGGTTTCCGAGATCAGGAAAAGACTATCCAACCAGAATGGACTTGATGTCATTCTTATAAGAATCGCAGGCCACTTTCCCTTCGAGCTCATGCAGGAATTTGGCAACCATCGCCTCAGCGGCAACTTCGGCAATCCGTTGGTACTTGTCACCCATTTTAGCGTCAAGAACGACCTTCATTTTTTCCTTGATCAGCTCGTGCTTGGCTTGCGTCGCCAAACATAGCAGATCCTCGGCGATGGTACAGTTTCCAGCTGATTTTTGACCGGAATCGCATGCCGTTTTTCCTTTATCCATCGTGCATTGATTATCGTTGTCACAGCTCATCTTCATATCTCCTTTAAGACTGATGATTATTACAGCAACCCACCGTGGCTTGCGTTTGTATAATTTATGAATGTACGTTTTTTTTGACAAGTAGATACATTTTTGT
>JAGRJZ010000138.1 GCA_020442505.1 Alphaproteobacteria bacterium
GATCCGCTGAAAAAGGCCATCGGCACGAAAACAGCCGACAAGACCGCGGCAATCCCGACCAGCGCGCCTGTTATCTGGTCCATAGATTTTTTCGTGGCCTCTTTAGCCGAAAGACCTTCCTCGCGCATGATCCGGTCGACGTTTTCGACCACCACGATCGCATCGTCCACCAACAGGCCAATGGCCAAGACCATGGCGAACATGGTCAAAACGTTGATGCTGAATCCCAGCGCGAACAGAACGGCGAAGGTCCCCAGCAAAACGACCGGGACCGCGATCGTCGGAATAAGCGTCGCCCGAAAGTTTTGCAGAAAAAGAAACATGACCAGAAAAACAAGAATCACTGCCTCGATCAAGGTACGGACGACGGATTCGATCGACAATTTAACGAAGGGGGTCGTGTCGAGCGGATAGATGATTTTTACGCCGGAGGGCAATGATTCGGATAGTGCCGTGACTTGTTTCTTGACAAGGGCTGCCGTTTCCAGAGCGTTTGCTCCGGTCGCCAGCGTAACGGCCATTCCCGCGGCCGGTTGGCGTTTGTAACGGGCGATCCGGTCGTACGACTCTGCGCCGATTTCTATTTTCGCTACGTCTCGTAATGTAACGTTGGCGCCTCCCTGATCAGCCCTCAGGAGTATCTTTTCGAAGTCCTCGACCGTTTCAAGACGCGCCTGGGCCTTGATGGTCGCGTTGATCTGTTGTCCGGGCATGGCGGGTAGACCACCCAGCTGCCCCGCCGAGATATCCGTGTTCTGAACCGCGATCGCGTTGCGGACGTCCAGCGGCGTCAGGTTGTAGCTGTACAATTTTGCCGGATCCAGCCAGACGCGCATGGCGTGCTGTGCACCAAAGACGCGGACGCTTCCAACCCCGTTCAGTCGTGAGATAGGGTCCTGAAAATGAGACACCAGCAAGTCGCTCAGGTCGTTTTGCGAGAGGGATCCGTCTTCCGCGTAAAAACCGACCACAAGAAGGAAGCTGTCATTCGATTTCGTGACCGAGACCCCCATGGCCTGAACCTCTTGCGGCAACTGGGTCACCGTGCGCTGAACCTTGTTTTGCGTTTGGACCTGGGCGATGTCGGGATCGGCCTCCGGTTCGAAGGTCAGGGTAATCGTCATGCTGCCGTCGGCGCTGCTGGCCGAGAAATAGCGCAAATGATCAATTCCTGTCAGGCTGCGTTCGATAACCTGCGTGACCGCGTTTTCAACTGTTTCCGCGGACGCGCCGGGATAGCTTGCGCTGATCGAGACCGTCGGCGGGGCTATTTTCGGGTATTGTTCGATCGGCAAGGCCCGGATCGACAAAATCCCCGCCAGCATAATGATGATCGCAATCACCCAGGCGAAGACCGGTCGATCAATAAAAAAGCGGGCCATTTTCGTGGATCTCCGTTCAGTCCGTTTTTTCGTGCCAAGGCTGGGGTTGGACCGGCGTGCCGGGAGCCAGACGCAGATAGCCGGACACGACGACCCGGTCGCCAGCTTTCAGCCCGTCGGTAACGATCCAGTTCTCTCCATAGTCTCGCGAGACGGTCACGGACCGTTTTTGCGCTTTGTTTTCAGCATCGATGACCCAGACCGTCAGGTTGCCGTCCGGCGTGCGCATCGCGGCCCGCTGAGGCAGTAGGAGCGCCTGAGTCTCGCCGCGCTCGATCCGCGCCCGGACGAACAGGCCCGGCAAAAGATCTCCGTCCGGATTGGACATGAGCGCGCGCAAGGGAATGGAATCGGTCGTCTCATTCACCGTGACCTCCGAAAACTTGAGTCGCCCCTCATGGGGATGGTCACTGGCCGTCCCGTCGTCCGCGATCAGGCGTACCGGAATCTCTTTGCCGCTGCGAAGATCGTTCCGGAGACCCGCCAAGCCGGGGCCGGATTGCTGAAGGTCGACGTAAACAGGATCCAGCTGGGTGATGATCGCCAAATGTTGTGATTGGCTCGCGGTCACAAGTGCGCCCTCTGTGACAAAGGATTTGCCGATATGTCCTGCAATCGGGGCGTAGACCTTTGTGTAGCCAAGGTTCAGCTCCGCGATATCCACGGCTGCTTGCGCGACGGAGACCGCCGCGTTTGCCTGGTCCCGTTCGGCTTTGATGTCGTCATAGGTCTGGCGGCTGACCGCATCGGCCTTGATGAGCTGCTCGGCCCGCCGGGCCCGGGCGGCAACCGCCGTGACGTTCGCCTGCGCGCTTTCGAGCTCCGCCTGCGCGCCTTTCAAAATAGCCGCGTAACGAGCATCATCGATCTGGTAGAGCTGCTCTCCTTTCTCAACGAAAGATCCTTCCTCGAACAGGCGGCGTGTAATGATGCCGTCGACCTGAGGGCGGACCTGCGCCTGACGATAGGGGGTCACGCGGCCCGGTAGTTCCTGGGTAGGAAAAATCGTCTGGGGTGTGATCGTGACGACATCGACGATGTCCGGCGGCGGCGTTTTTGTTGACTCCTCCGCCCGCGTTTTTGTGTTCCAAAGATACGCGCCGCTCCCGATCACGCAGACCGCAATCATGGTGAAAAGGGACAGGGCAGAGCGTTTCATCGCTGCGGACTTTCTTTCTGGTAAGGTGAAAGGACGACAAGGTAGCGCATTCTTCGGCTTGCGTCCATGTCTTCTTGGGCATCGTATGAAGAGGGGGGTAGGTTCTTGACAGGATCGTCCCGATTTGCCTTATCTGGAGAGAAAATTTTTTGTTAGGGAGGCACGATAGCGTGGCCGATCTTGATCCCTTGATCCGCTTTCGGAAATATGGCGTTGACGAAAAACAACGCTTGCTGGCGCAGCTTTACCGTGAATACGAAGCTCTCGATCAGCAAAAACAGCAAATCGAATCCCGTATGGACAGGGAAAGCGAACTGGCCCGTTCCATGGGCACGGCCGAGGCGATGGTGTTTTTGGGGGCCTATCTGGAAGGCGCCCGGAAAAGATGCAAGATTCTGGAATCTTCCATGGCGAAAATGGACGCCCGGATTGCTCTGGCCCAGGAAGACATGCGTCAGGCTTTCGCGGAAATGAAAAAGGTTTCGATTGTCGCGCGCCGCCGCCGGGATGCTCTTAAGACAGCCCAGAGCAAAAAGGAAAGCCAGATGTTCGACGAAACGGCGATTGACCGGTACCGGCGCGAAATCACTGAAGAGCCGGAATAACACGGATTGACAAGAGTGAGGTGTCTGACGCTTGCATCTCTCGGCGGAACATGTTTTGTTGGCGTCGCCTGTTAGCAGGAAAACGGATACGACCACAACGCCGCGGAACAAAACAAACCATGATGGACGAAGCTTCGCCAAAATTTTCGGATAGCGGAATCGTGCTGCATAGCGCGGCCGACTTTGAAGGCATGCGCCGGGCCGGGCGTTTGGCTGCCGAGACGCTGGACATGATCACACCGCACGTCGTGCCGGGGGTTACGACCGAGGCGCTGGACGATCTGTGCCGCGCTTTTATCGAGGACAGGGGGGCGATTCCTGCACCGTTGAATTACAAGGGGTTTCCGAAGTCGATCTGCACCTCGATCAACCATGTCGTTTGCCACGGGATTCCGGGACCGAAAAAGCTCGTGAACGGAGATATCGTGAATATCGACGTGACGGTGATCCTGGATGGCTGGCACGGTGACACATCCCGCATGTTCTTCGTCGGCGACCGGATTAATCGCAAGGCCGAACGGCTTGTATCCGTGACCTATGACGCGATGATGGCTGGGATCGAGGCCGTTCGTCCGGGTGCGCGGCTGGGCGATATCGGGCATGCAATACAGACGCTCGCCGAAAAAGAGCGCTTTTCCGTCGTGCGGGATTTTTGCGGCCATGGGCTGGGAAAGGTCTTTCACACCGCGCCCTCAGTCCTGCATTACGGAGAGCCGGGAACCGGAACCGTTCTTGAGCCTGGAATGTTTTTTACGATCGAGCCGATGATCAACACCGGAACGTGGGAGACGAAAGTTTTGAGCGACGGCTGGACGGCCGTGACGCGCGACCGC
>JAGRJZ010000139.1 GCA_020442505.1 Alphaproteobacteria bacterium
AACGACAGCAAGGCCACCAACGCCGATGCCGCGGGGCGGGCGCTGGCCAGTATGCGCCATATTTACTGGATTGTCGGCGGGCGGGCGAAGGAAGGCGGGCTGGACGCTCTGGCGCCTTATATGGACCGGATCCGGCATGCTTATCTGATCGGGGAGGCCGCGGAGGATTTTGGCGGCTGGTTGGATAATCACGGGGTTGCGCATGATTTTTGCGGCACGCTCGACCGGGCCCTGGACGAGGCCCATCGGGCCGCTCAGCATGATCGCGGCCAGCCCGGTGGCGCGGGGGTTGTGCTGCTCTCTCCGGCCTGCGCGTCCTTCGACCAGTTCAAAAACTTCGAGGAACGCGGCGATGCCTTTACCGCGCTGGTCGAGGCGCTGGAGGAGGATGCGGGGTGAAAAATTGAAACGCAATGTACGCAAAGTTTCGCAAAGTATTCTGCATCCAAAGAAAAACTTTGCGTGATTTTGCGGTCTTTGCGTTAAAGAATGAGAACCACGAAGACACGAAGTGCACGAAGATATTGATTGAAAAGTCGGGTGAAATCACATGGAACAACGATTAAGTGTCATCGCTCTTGGTGTCAGTGACTTGGGTAAAGCGCGTGCGTTTTCTGATGCATTGGGGTGGAAAGTCGCTTCAGAAGATCAGCCCGATGAAATTGTCTGTTACAATAGCCTACAATGTCCGCACAGAAGATGAGGTAGATCAGGTTTTGTTAGAAGCGGAAAAGGCCGGTGGTAAAATTATAAAGCCAGGACAAAAGGTCTTTTGGGGCGGCGTGAAGAATGAGAAATAAATTATGACCCCGCTTTTCTCTCGCACCGATAATTCCGTTTTGAGCCGCTGGTGGTGGACGGTGGATCGCGGCTTGCTGGCCGCGGTGGGAGCGTTGATCGTCGCGGGGATCTTTCTGGTCGCGACGGCCAGCCCTCCGGTCGCGGAGCGGGTGGGGCTGAGCCCGTATCATTTCATTATTCGGCATCTGATGTTTTTGGGCCCGGCGCTGATGATTTTGCTGGGCGTATCGCTTCTGCCGCCGCGTTGGGTCTGGCGGCTGGCGTCTTTGGGCCTGGTCGCCAGCATTTTTGCGATGGTGCTGGTTCTGTTTGTCGGGACGGAGATCAAGGGCGCGCAGCGCTGGCTTCCGATGCCTGGGTTTTCGCTGCAGCCCAGCGAATTCATGAAGCCTGCTTTTGCCGTGACGGCGGCGTGGTTTCTGGCGTTTCAGAAGGAATCTCCGCGTTTTCCCGGGAACAAGATCGCCGTTGGACTGTTCGCGTTGGTGCTGGGGCTTTTGGTTTTGCAGCCGGATTTCGGGATGAGCGTCGTCACCAGCGCGATTTTCGGGGTCCAGCTTTTTCTGGCCGGCCTGCCGTGGATTGCCGTGGGGGGGCTTGTTCTCTTGGCCGCGCTCGGCGGGGTTGGCGCGTATTTTGGCTTTGCCCACGTACGCAGCCGCGTGGACCGGTTTTTAGATCCGGAAAGCGGCGACAATTATCAGGTCGATAAAGCCATCGACGCGTTCCAGAACGGCGGCGCGTTCGGCACCGGCCCGGGGCAGGGGAGCGTGAAGTTGTCCTTGCCCGACGCGCATGCCGATTTTATCTTCGCCGTCGCGGGGGAGGAAATGGGCCTGATTGCCGTGATGGCGCTGACGGGTCTGTTCGCTTTTATCGTCTTGCGCGGCTTCAGCCGGGCAATGGACAGCAGCGATTTGTTCATCGTGCTGGCGGTGGGGGGGCTTCTGACCATGTTCGGAACGCAGACCTTGATCCATATGGGCTCGTCGGTGCATTTGCTGCCGGCCAAGGGGATGACGTTGCCTTTTATCTCTTACGGCGGGTCGTCCCTCTGGGCGGTGTCCTTCGGGATGGGAATGGTGCTGGCGTTGACCCGGCGGCAGATCCGGCGCGGCGGCATAACGCGCGGGCGTCGATGATCGCGCCCTTTATTTCTGAATGTCGGGCGTTTTCTTTCCCGCGGCGATCCTTTATGATCGCCTCATGCGAATCCGACATTTACCAGAAACGTTGATTAACCAGATCGCGGCGGGCGAGGTCATCGAGCGACCGGCCGCGGCCGTGAAGGAGCTGGTGGAAAACGCGATCGACGCCGGGGCGGACCGGATTACGGTCGATATTCGCAACGGGGGAAAAAGCATGATCCGCGTGACGGATAACGGCGGCGGGATGACTCCGGAAGAGATGCAGGCCGCGCTGGACCGGCACGCGACGTCGAAGCTGCCGGGGGACGATCTGCTGAACATCGCGCATTTAGGGTTCCGGGGGGAGGCGTTGCCCTCGATCGGCGCGGTCAGCCGTATGACGATCCGGAGCTGCCGAAACCACGAAGGCTGGGAGCTATCGGTCGCGGGCGGAAAAAAGTCGGATCTCACGCCTTGCGCCCATCCCGAGGGGACCGTGATCACGGTGCGGGATCTGTTCTATGCCACCCCGGCGCGCTTGAAATTCCTGAAAACGGACCGGGCGGAATACGGCGCGGTCAAGGATACGCTCTCCCGGCTGGCCATGGCGTTTCCGGCCGTCGGCTTTACGCTGGTTCATGACGAGAAAACGGTTCTTTCGGTTCCGCCGGGGCAAAACCACAAGGAGCGTCTGGCCGATTTACTGGGGCGGGATTTTTACGACAACGCGCTCAGCATCGAAGCCGCGCGGGAGGACGTTCATCTGTCCGGCTATGCGAGTTTGCCGACCTATAATCGCGGCACCAGCCAGCATCAATATCTGTTCGTCAACGGGCGGCCGGTCCGGGATAAGCTGATATTGGGCAGTTTGCGGGGCGCTTATAGCGACGTGCTGGCGCATGACCGGCACGCGGTCGCGGCCTTGTTCGTGACTCTGCCTGCCGAGCAGGTCGACGTGAACGTTCACCCGGCCAAGGCGGAGGTCCGCTTTCGCGACGCGGCGTTGGTGCGCGGCCTGATCGTGAGCGCGATTAAGCATACCTTGCACGAGAACGGCCAGCGGGCAAGCTCTACCGTGTCGTTGCAGGCGTTGGGGCGCATGCAAGCCTCTTCTCTTCCTTTGTCATCTCCACGGACTCAAGGCTCTGGGAGCTTTTATCCTTCATACCAACATGGTTCGCGTTTTCGCGGGAATGACAATGCGCATCGCCAGCTTTCCGAATCTGTTCACGAATTTTATAGCCCCTTCGCCCCTGCGGCCCGGAAGGAGGAAATCGCTCCGCCGCAGGAAGCTGTGCACCATCCGCTGGGCGCCGCGCGGGCGCAGATTCATGAAAACTATATCGTCGCGCAGACGGAAGACGGGTTGGTGATCGTTGATCAGCACGCCGCGCATGAACGTTTGACTTATGAAAGATTCAAGGGGCAGGTCGCGCAAAACGGGATCGAACGGCAGGGGCTTTTGACCCCGGAGATTGTGGAGCTGGGCGACACGGATAGGGATCGTCTGCTAGTCTGTGCGCCTGATTTGTCGCGTCTGGGGCTTGAGATCGAGCCCTTCGGCCCAGGGGCCGTGGCCGTGCAGGCCGTGCCCGCGCTGTTGGGCGGGCGGGCCGATATTCCGGGCCTGATTCGGGATCTGTGCGACGAGCTCGCCGCGCAGGGCAGCGCGCAGGGGCTGGAGGACCGGATCAACGACGTGCTTTCGACCATGGCGTGCCATGGCTCCGTGCGATCCGGGCGGCGTTTGACCACGGAGGAAATGAACGCCTTGCTCCGCCAGATGGAGGAAAACCCTAAAACCGGCCAGTGCAACCACGGTCGCCCGACTTATATCGCCCTGAAACTCGCGGATATCGAAAAATTGTTTGGACGGAGGTAAATAAGAGATGATCGCAGAAACAACACCCCCTAATAAAAAAATTCTGGCCGTTTATATTGCTCTGGCCGTTTCGCTTTTGCTGGGGTTCGTGCCGCATATGGCGTTCTCCTGCGCGGCCTTGTTCGGGATGGTCGGGACGATGGTTCTGGCCTATGTCTTTCGGGCCGAGGACAAAGATACGGCCGAGGAGGCCGACGGGCTGGTCGCGCATCACATGACCTGGATTATCCGGACGGTCTGGATCGTGGTTTTGTTCGCGCATGTGACGATCGTCGCGGGCGCGCTCTATATGATCCCCCGGATCGACAACGCGCCGATGGATTCCTGCGTTCAGGCCATCGCCGCGGGGCTGACCCCCGACAACCCGGATTATAAGGCCGCCAACGCGCTGGTACAGCCTTGCCTCCCCGGCTTTATCGAAACGAACTGGCGCGTTTTTATGATATCTCTTCTGATCAGCGGCGGACCGTTGGTGCTGTATGTCCTGTACCGCTGGGGGAAGGGGATTTCCGCCGCGTGGAAGGGCGCCCGTCTTGCAAAACTGAAAAGCTGGTTTTAGGAGATTGATTCCCATGGCCGCATTTTTGCTGGACCATTATCTGACGTTGAAGGCTTTGCACCTGATCGCCGTGATGGCTTGGATGGCGGGGCTTTTGTATCTGCCGCGGCTGTTCGTTTATCACGCCGGCGCGGCGAAGGGATCGGAGGCCTCCGAGACCTTCAAGGTCATGGAATTCAAGCTGTTGCGCTATATCATGACCCCGGCTTCGGTCGCGGCGTGGGGGGTCGGGGGGCTGATGCTTTGGGCCAATCCGGCGCTTTTGATGGCGCCGTGGATGCACGTAAAGCTGCTATGCGTTGTGCTGATGACGGTGTTCCATCATATGCTTATGATCTGGCGCAAGAGGTTTGCCCGCGATGAAAACC
The DNA here is from genome assembly GCA_020442505.1 of Alphaproteobacteria bacterium. Lineage (GTDB taxonomy): Bacteria > Pseudomonadota > Alphaproteobacteria > Micavibrionales > Micavibrionaceae > JACKJA01. Next base: position 4,738 of record JAGRJZ010000139.1, read on the forward strand.
GGCATAGCGCGGGTTTTTACCGCAGGTGGAACGAAGCTCCGACGATTTTGATGATCGTCATTATCGTGATGGCGGTCGTGGAGCCGTTTTGAAACGGAGCGGGGGAGTGGCGTTCGGATTATTTCGGTCCCTTCGAACGGGGCGGGTATTCTGCCGAAGCAGGGGAGTAGCATACCGGCATATTTGGTTCAGGAGAGAAGTCCGGGACAACAGGAGGATAGTGTTCGGGGGGGGGGGCGGTTCTGTTGAAAAATCGTCGATTTTATGCTCTGTCATGGTCAAGACTCCATCTTTTGACATAGCGTATCACTCATTTTGAAGAAAAGTCCATAAAAACAGGATTCTTTTTTGCCGGATTCTCCGTTATCGTGGGGGAGGCGTTTCGCTTTTTCAAAGGATCTCTGACCGATGCTCCTCGACCATACCCGCAAGATTCGTTTGATTATGCACCTCCGCGCGATGGGGATCAACGATACGCGGGTCTTGGCGGCGATGGAAAAAGTCCCGCGCGATATGTTCGTTCCCGCGGCGCTGCGCGATCAGGCCTATGAGGATATCGCCTTGCCTATCGGGCGGGGGCAGACGATTTCCCAGCCCTTTGTCGTCGCGGTCATGACGCAGGCCTTGGGGATCGACGATCGTTCGAAGGTGCTGG
>JAGRJZ010000140.1:0-9446 GCA_020442505.1 Alphaproteobacteria bacterium
TGAAACTGGATGCCGAAGGTCGGGTGGGTTTCGTGTTGCAGGGCCATCAGGATGGCGTCTTCGTCGTCGGTCGTGGCTGTCGGGCGCAGGGGACAGCCAGCGTTCAGCTCCACGATCAGGGAATGATACCGTCCGCCCTCCAGCGGATTGGGCAGTCCCATAAACAGCCCGTCCGCATTGTGCTCGATGAGGCTCGCGCGGCCATGGACGGGGGAGGGCGCCCGAATGATCCGCCCGCCGAAAACCTCTCCGATGCATTGATGTCCCAGACACACCCCTAAAATGGGAACGCGTCCCGAAAAATGCCGGACGATCGCGCAGGAAATCCCGGCCTCTTGCGGGGTGCAGGGCCCGGGGGAGAGGATAATCGCCTCCGGCGGATCCGCGGCAACGGCGTCGAGCGTGATCGCGTCGTTGCGGACAACCTGCCGCTCTCTCCCCAATTGTCCGACATAGCGGGCCAGGTTGTGAACAAAGGAATCGTAATTGTCGATCAGAAGGATCATGATTCGATACGGTACAGTTTTGAATCTCTCCTCGTCTCCCGGTTCAGGGCGCTTTTTTTGTTGAGGATTTTTTGACGGGAACTCCGGACGGCGGCGCGTCCGGGAAATGCATGACGCGCTGCGGGAAGGGGATTTGGATATTGTACGCGTGGAACGCGTCCCACAGCGCCAGCATGACTTCACCCCGGGTGTTGGTTACACCGTTCTCGGCATCGCGAATCCAAAACCGAAGCGTAAAATCCAGCGACGATTCTCCGAAAGCCACCAAATGACACACCGGGGCGCGCTCCTTTACGACCCGCTCGGGGATCAGGGCGGCTTCCTCGGCCAGGGCTTTGACCTCGTGCGGGTTGTGGCGGTAATCGACCCCGAACTTGACCTCGAGCCGGATAAAGGTGTCGCCGTGCGACCAGTTTACCACGTCCTGGGTGATAAAAGTTTCGTTTGGGATCAAAAAGGATTTGTTGTCGCGGGTAACGATTTCGGTATAGCGCGCCCCCATATATTCGACCCAGCCGAAAATGCCGTTGGGCATCTCGATAATGTCCCCGGGCTTGATGGATTTGTCCATCAGCAACAACATGCCCGAAAACAGGTTTGAAATGACTTTTTGAAGCCCGAAACCGACCCCGAGACCCACCGCCCCGGAAAAGACCGCGAAGAGGGACAGGTCGACCCCGGCGGCGGTCACGCCGATCAAAAGAGCGACGACGATCAGTATAATCCGGATGATTTTGCCGATCAGTACACGGGAAGAGGGCGTTAAGCTTGTGACCCGCCGCAAGCGTCGCTCCGCGAACCCGGAAGCGGCCAGAGCCGCATAGAGAAGCAAAAACAGGGCCAGCAGCCCCTTGATGACGGTCAGGGCCGAAAAGCGGAAATCGCCGACATTCATCCCGACCGCGTCCAGCGCCGCAACGGTTTCGTCCAGTATTCCCAAAATCTCGAGCGCGGCGATCGTCCAGATCGTCAACGCGAACAGATTCCGCAGCGCGGTATTTTCGATCAGTTGCAAGGCGAATCGAATGACGATCCACGCCGCGAGGAGCGCCATGACGGCCTGCGCAAAGGCGACGCTGTGGCTGCCGGCGAACTCCGCCGCGCTGAGCTGCGTTCCAACAAGCAAAATCAACAGCGCCGTGATCTGCATCGTCAGGCGGCTGATGTTTTTCAGAATTTGCTTGCCCCGGGGGCGAAGCGTGGTTTTTAAAATCGCGCTGTTCAGTCGTGGCTGAACGATTTTCCGTATGAAGAAACCTGCCAGCAGGGCGAAAAGAACCAGGCCGCCCTGAATAGCGCTGTCGAAGGTTAATATATGCGCGCCCGTCCATTCCTCCGCTTTCTCGAGCAGAGCCTGGGGGTCAAGCGTCTTTAAACCGTCGATGGTAAGGCCGGGCATCATATTCGCTACGATAAACGATTGCGAGCGGGGAGGATAGGGGGGAGCCCGTTTCTTTCACAGAAGATATCTTTTCGAGGCAACCGAAATAGTATATCTGTATACCCTGTTGGAACCTACGGGAAGAAGCCTTACGACATGTCTTTGCAGCAAAAATTGCAACCGATCAAGGCCCGTCATCGGGAGCTGGCCGCGTTAATGGCGGAAGGTGGATTGTCCGGCGACCAATTCGCGGATTTGTCCTGCGAATATGCGGAGCTATCGCCCGTGGTAGAGGCGATTGACGCCTATGAAAAGGCGCTGCAGGAGCAACAAGACCTGGAAGAGATGCTGGCCGACCCCGACATGAAGGCAATGGCGCAGGATGATCTCTATGCGCTGGAGAAAAAAATACCGGCGCTGGAAGATCAGATCAAACTGGCGCTTATCCCGAAGGACTCGGCGGATACGAAAAACGCGATTCTCGAAATCCGGGCAGGGACGGGCGGTGACGAAGCGGCTTTGTTCGCTGCGGATTTATTTGCAATGTATAGGGGGTATGCCGCCGCGCATGGCTGGCAGATGGGAGTCGTTTCCGCCGCGGAGAACGACATCGGCGGCTATAAGGAAATTATCGCGGAAGTCAAAGGCCGCGATGTTTTCTCGCGTCTTAAGTTCGAATCCGGCGCTCATCGCGTGCAGCGCGTCCCCAAGACCGAGAGCGGGGGGCGAATTCATACCTCCGCCGCCACGGTCGCGGTTCTGCCCGAGGCGGAGGAAGTCGATATCGCGATCAATCCGGAGGATTTGCGGATCGACACCTATCGCTCCCAAGGGGCCGGGGGACAGCACGTCAACACGACGGACAGCGCGGTGCGGATTACGCACGTCCCGACCGGGATCGTGGTGGAGATGCAGGAAGAACGATCCCAGCATAAAAACCGGGCCAAGGCGATGACGGTTCTGCGGACGCGGCTATACGACGCGCAGCGCCAAAAACTGGCGGCCGATCGGGCCGCGGATCGCAAGGGGCAGGTCGGATCGGGCGACCGTTCGGAACGCATTCGGACGTATAATTTTCCCCAAAGCCGGATCACCGACCACCGCGTGAATCTGACTCTTTATAAGCTGGACGAGGTATTGTCCGGGGAAGCGCTGGACGAGGTAATCGACCAGTTGATCGCCGAGGATCAGGCCGAAAGACTGGCCGAGCTGGACGTGTGATCGTTATTTCCCGGCGGCGATGTTCTGGATACTTTGATCAACAAGATTGCCGGCGGTTTTTTTCGTCATCCGCTCGCGCAACAGATCATGAGCCGATTGCATTGCAAGCTGCGCCGCGTGCGCCCGGATGGAGGCGACGGCGCTTTGCTCCATCCGATGGAGGCGCTCGGAGAGTTGTTGCTCTCGCCGGGCGATGGATTGGGACAATTCCTCCTCGGCCTTTTCCTGAATGCTGGCCGCATGCTTGCGAGCTGTCTCGACGATGCGGGCGGCCTCTTCGGTGGCGTCGCGCTGTTTACGCTGATACTGGGCCAGCAACTCCTGCGCCTCGACCCGGAGGGATTCTGCGGCCTCGATCTCCTTGCGGATGTCGTCGATCCGGTCGTCCAGCTTGGCAAGAAAGGGCACGCGACCCAGACGATACGCAAAAACGGCGAACAAAACGAAGGAAATCAGAACCCAAATGCCAGCGTCGTGTAACAGTTCCATGATCAGGCAGCCTCTTTTTTGTTCATGGATTTCAAAATCTTTCCGGCTTCCTCGGGCGTGGTCTCTATGCCAGTAAGCTTGCGGAGGATATCGGTTGCGATGTTTGTGGCAACGGCGTCCATCTCGGCGATGGCGTCTTCCGTGGCTTTTGCGATCCGGCTTTCCACCGCATGGAGCTCGTTGGTCGTCTTTTCTTGAAAGGCTTTGTTTTGCTTGATCGTGTGGGCCTTTATTTTTTCATGCATGGCAGCCAGGGTCTCCGAGGCCTGTGCCCGCGCGGAAGACAGGGAATCGTCATAGGTCTTTTGCACCGATTCGGCTTCGTTTTTAAGTCGTTCGGCCGTTTCAAGATCGCCCTGTATGTGGGCTTGACGGTTCTCCAACAGGCCCGAGATGGCCGGCAATATGCGGGTAGAGAAAAACACGTACAGGATCAGAAACGCAACAGCCAGCCAGAAAACCTGCGACGCGTAGGTCGAGGGATCGAATTGCGGCAGGCCCGCTTCCTTGGAGGCATGTTCCGCGTGAGCGCCGTCCGCAGTCGATTCGATCGCGGTTATTGCTTCTTGTGCCCCATGCACCGATTCGGCCAAAGCCGCAGGGGCAGCCAGCGCGCTGACGCACAAAACACACAGGGCAAGAAGCAAAAAGCCGCGTACGAACATTATGAAGACGTCCTCGTCCTTTTTTCGCTTAACCGAACAGGATGACAAGCGAAATAACCAGGGCGAAAATAGCCAGAGCCTCGGTCAGAGCGAAGGTCAGGAAGAATTTCTTATCCAGAATGCTCTGAGCGTTCGGGTTACGTCCGACGGCCAGGTTGTAAGAGGCGAAAATCAGACCGAGACCGATCCCCACCCCGATAATCGGGCAAAGAGCGATAGCGGCGGCGATCAGTTTTGCGGCGGCGATATCCATTGTTTTTGGTTCCTTCTCTTCAATTTTTTGTTTTGTGGTTTCGTTCCTACGAATGGACACGAATAAACACGAATGCGCGCTGTTTTTCCAGTCCTTTTTACGTCTTTTTTATGCTTTAGGGCGTCTCCATCGTGTAATTTTTCTTGGGCAGCATGTAGTGCGTTCCGTACTTTTCTTTCAGTTCCTCCATCAGACCGTTGTCGATTGAAAAGCGCAGAGCATTATTGATCATCTGGTGCATCATCGGTTCGTTTTTCGGAACGCCTAAAACCATGGGATAAATTTTTACCGGGGGGACATCTTTCACCTGACGCAGCTTTCCTGGGTTTTGTTCCAGAAAATTCCTGATTTCGTCGTAGTCAGTAATCATGACATCCGCCTTTCCGGTCGTGATATTCATGATCCACTCCGCGTTCTGTGCCATGGGCGGAACGCCGATGGTTTCAGCCTGAGGAAAGGCGCTGCGGGCAAGGTTATAGCTCATGGCACCGTCAATGACGGAAAATTTAATATCCGGGCTGTTCAATAACGCCAGATTTCCGTCAAAGCGGGTATCATCGGCGCGTACCCACGGATACAGCGCGCTATAATAAACAGGTATGGTCAGCATGAAATTTTTGAACTTGGGCGCGTCGGGCCACATGAGGGCGCAAGCCATATCGTAGCGGCCCGTGGCAAACCCTTCGCCGATATTGCCCCAGCCGACTTCCTCCGTCCATTCGATCTTCAGGTCCAGAAGCTCGCCGATCGCGTTCATCAGGTCGTAGACGATCCCGGTTTGCTTCCCGCCGTTGTCGTAATCCTGATAAAAATAAGGCGGCCAGCTGACATAGGCGCACCGGATGGTTTCCGTTCGCATCACGCGGTCATAGGTCGACTCCTTCTCTTTTGTTCCTGCTGCGTGCGCAGACGGCAGAAGGAGCAAGGAAAGCAGAGCGGTGAAAAGGAGAGCGCATTTCTTCATTGTGGACCCTCTGTGGCTTTTAATCAGTGATGCAATTCAACCGTATCTTTCAGATAAATACAGGACAAAACCGTAAAAACATAGGCGTGGAGGAGGGCGATCAGAAGCTCGAACGCGATCAGGACGCTGTTGAAAACCATGGGGACGATCCCCAGCGCCACGCCGCCGATCCCGAAGGCCAGCATTCCGACGCTGAACCCGGCGAAGACCTTTAGCATCAGGTGTCCGGCCATCATATTCGCGAAAAGCCGGACGGACAAGGTCACAGGCCGGACGAGGAAAGAAATCAGCTCGATCGGGATAATCAACGGAAACATCCAGAACGGTACGTCCGGCGGCACGAAGAGGCTGAAAAATTTTAGCCCGTGGCGGAAAAGACCAATCAACAAAACCATCACGAAGATCATCGCGGCCAGCGCGCCGGTGACGATCAGATGGCTGGTATAGGTGAAGGAAAAGGGAATCAGTCCCAGCACGTTCCCCATCAGTACGACGACGAATAAGGTGAAGATCAGGGGGAAATACTGGCGCCCTGCGGGGCCGATATTCTCCCGGATCATGCCCGCGACGAATTCGTAGAGCATCTCCGCCGCGACCTGGACCCGGCCGGGGATCAAGGCCTTGCGCCGGACGGCGATCGATAAAAAGGTGGAGGACACCACGACGGCGATCATCATCCAAAGGGCGGAGTTCGTGAAGGACAGATCCACCCCCCCGAGAGAAAAGGGAATGATCGGTTCGATAACAAACTGATGAATCGGATCGGCCATGCTGTTTTAACGTTCGCTGTCTGGGGTTGTTTCGGGGCCCTTTGTAGCGTCTTTTTCGGCCTCTGGCAAGCGTCTAAAGCCCACCGCCGAGTCGAAATTTCCCATGATCCGATAGAGGTTCATAAAGCCCGCCGCAATGCCGCCAAGCAGGAAAATAATCAGAAAAACCGGTTTCGTCCCCAGCGTGTTGTCCAGCATCAGACCGATAAAAGTGCCCGCACCGATCGTTACCAGCAATTCCACGCCGGCCCGCATGCCGCGGTTCATGTTGTCTCTTTCTTCGGTTTCGCGGGATTGGGCGGTCTTTTCTGATTCTTCGCGTTGTTTGAAGGAGTCGATCTTGGCAGACAGAATACGCAATTTTTCATCGTCGGTCATGGGAAAGGGGCGTTATTCTGGTTGCGGAACGTTCCGGATCAAAACCCGGTTCACGCGGCGTGGGTCGGCGTCCAGAACCTCGAACACCATGCCGGTCGCCTCATGGGTCAGGATCTCTCCCCGGGCGGGGATTCGTCCCGCGAGCGCGAAGATCAGCCCGCCCAGCGTATCGATGTCTTCTCTTTCGTCGTCGTTCAGAATCTTACCGTATTTTTCCTCGAACAGGTCGATATCGACCCGGGCGTCCGCCGTGAGCGACCCATCGGGGTTCTCGACGATCTGCGGTTGATCGCCGGAATCGTACTCGTCCTCGATCTCGCCGACGATGGCTTCGACGATGTCTCCCGTGGTCACGAGACCGTCGATACCGCCGTATTCGTCGATTACCAGCACCATATGCCGGCGCTGTTGCTTCATCATCAGCATCAGGTCGATGACGGGCATAGAGGGGGAAACGATTTGCACCTCGCGCATGAGCTGGCGCACGTTAAGCGGTTTTCCGGCCGCCAGCGTTGCCAGTACGTCCTTGATGTGGATCGTTCCGACGATCTCGTCCAGCGTTTCTTTGTAGACCGGAAAGCGGCTGAACTGCTTTTCGATCAAGAGCGCCAGAAGATCTTCCTGCGAGGTTTCAAAGGGAATCGCGACGATGTGGGCCCGCGGGATCATGACGTCCATCACGGCCATGTCCCGGAGCTTGAGCACGTTCGCGATCAGAGTCCGTTCATGTGCGCCGACGGTGCCGGCGGGGTCGTGTTTCGTCTCCTCGATATATTCTTCGATGGCTTCCCGCAAAGAGGAATCGTCCTTGCTCCTCAGCAAACCGCGGAGCCAATGGGGGAGGCCGTTTTGTTCCCGCGGCTCGGGGACGGGCTTCTCGTTTATCTGTTCATTCATCGCAGGATCGTCTCTGTCTCTGTGTTTTTAGCGTTGGCGCCTCGTTGTGCTTCGAAAACGGCGCATGTCCTGTCTATCGCTCCAGATAGGGATTTGCAATTCCCAAATCCTTCAGGACGGCGATTTCGAGGGTTTCCATCTCCGCCGCTTCGTCGTCATCGATGTGGTCGTGACCCAAAAGATGCAGGATCCCGTGTACGAGCAAATGGGACAAATGCGCTTCGAAGGTTTTCTGCTGTTCCGTCGCCTCGCGCGCGAGGGTTTCGTAGGCCAAAACGACGTCCCCCAGAGGATGCAGGCCGGGCGGCGCGGCAAGGCAATCGCCGTCACCAGTGGCGAAAGACAAAACATTGGTCGGCGAATCCTTTCCGCGATAATCCCGGTTGAGGGCTCGGATTTCGTCGTCGTCGGTCAAAACGACGCTTAGCTCCGCCTGGCTGTCCGAATTGGGCCGGGCGCGCGCCAGAACAAGCGGCACGACACGGGCGGCGAGCGATTCAGCATCCAGATCGCCCTGCTGTGTCCAAAGCGGAGAAGAAACAAGAACGTCAATGACGGGAGCGGCGCGTGTGTCAGACATTGTTCTTTCGGTATTGGTCGTAGGCCTGAATGATCTTTGTCACCAGCGGGCTACGCACGACGTCCTTGTGGGTGAAGTGGATAAAATCGATACCCTCCGTTCCCTTCAAAATGGTCGCGGCCTCGGGCAGGCCAGATTTGTCGCCGTCCGGCAGATCGGTCTGGGACGGGTCGCCCGTGATGACCATCCGGGCGTTTTCCCCCAGACGCGTCAGGGCCATCAGCATTTGCATGGAGCTGGCGTTCTGGGCCTCGTCCAGGATCACAAAGGCGTTATTCAGCGTGCGCCCGCGCATAAAGGCGAGCGGCGCGATCTCGATTTCCTCCGCAGCGATTTTCTTCTGCACCTTGTCCGCGGCCATCGCGTCGTGCAGGGAATCGTAGAGCGGACGCATATAGGGGTCCATTTTCTCTTTCATCTCCCCCGGTAAGAAGCCAAGCCGTTCACCGGCTTCCACCGCCGGGCGAGAGAGGATAATCCGTTCGATCTCGCCTTCTTCCATCATGGCCACGGCCTGCGCGACGGCCAGATAGGTCTTGCCCGTTCCGGCCGGGCCGATACCGAAGACCATTTTATGACGCCGCATGGAGTCGATATACTGCGCCTGAAGCGGGCCGCGCGGATGAATGGTCTTTTTGCGGGTTACGATTTTGGTGTCTGCGGAGTCCATCGTCATCGTTGAATCCTTTGTCGTTTCGTCCAGAAAGCGAAGCGCGGCGGCAACGCTGTGCGGGTCGATGTCTTGCCCCCTGGTCAGCTTGTCCCATAGCGATTCCAGGACCCTGCGGGCTTGATCAACAGCCGTGGTCGGGCCGCTGATCGTCAGTTCGTTTCCGCGGCTGACAATATGAACGCCCAGCGATTCTTCGATTGTATGCAAGTGATCATTGCGTGCGCCGTATAAAACGGGAGCCAGCCGATTGTCTTCAAAGACGATGCGTTCCTGGGCGGAGTCGGTGGATATAGCGGGAGTCCTTTAACGAGTTGAACGGATACCATTATCTCAGTTTTAGGCCCGTTTTGCAATCGTTTCCGTGGTTACGATCTCACCGCCTAGGGCGCTTTTGGTGGCCGTATCGACGGCAACATCTACGATCTGGCCGTACAGGCGCGGAGCGGCCGCGACATAAACGGACTGGTTATGGGGGCTCCGGCCCAAAAGTTGCCCCGGTTCCCGGCCCTTGCGGTCGAACAGGACGGGAAGGGTGCGGCCGATAAAGTTCTGATTAAAGGCGCGCGCCTGTTCGTCCAGAAGGGATTGCAGCCGTTTCAGCCGCTCCGCCATGATCTCCGGCCGGACGAGGCCCTTCATCGTGGCCGCCGGGGTGCCGGGGCGGGCCGA
>JAGRJZ010000140.1:9575-9942 GCA_020442505.1 Alphaproteobacteria bacterium
ATCGTCTCCAGATAGCTTTCCGCCGTGTGCTTGCGGTTCATAGCCTTCAGGATTTTGTTGGAGCCGCTTTGAACCGGCAAATGCAAATAGGGCATCAGCTTGGGAATGTCCCGGTGGGCCTCCAGCAGATCGTCCTGCATGTCCCCGGGGTGGGAGGTCGTGTAACGGATCCGTTCTATTCCGGGGATTGTGGCAATCTCCGCAATTAGGCGCGCCAGAGACCAGGACGCTCCGTCCGGGCCTTCGCCGTGAAAGGCGTTGACGTTTTGTCCCAAAAGCGTGATTTCCCTTGATCCTGAATCGGCTAGCCGTTTTGCCTCATCCAGAATGTGAGGAACGCTGCGCGAGACTTCGGCGCCGCGCGTAT
>JAGRJZ010000141.1 GCA_020442505.1 Alphaproteobacteria bacterium
CCCAGTTCGGCCAGCCGGTCATGCAGGCTCTGGCTGGTGTCATCCTCGCAGATGAGAAGTTTTCGCCGCAGGAGGACAGGGCCGGTATCGAGACCTTCTTCCATCTGCATAATGGTGATTCCGCTTTCGGTGTCGCCGGCCAAAATCGCGGACTGAATCGGCGCCGCGCCCCGCCAGCGCGGCAACAAGGAAGCATGAATGTTCAAACAACCATATTTCGGGGCGTCCAAAACGGCTTTGGGCAAAATCAGGCCATAGGCCGCGACGACGGCCAGATCGACATCGTGGCTCAAAAATTTGTCCTGCGTCCCCGCGTCTTTTTTCAGGGATTGCGGCGTGTAGACTGGAATTCCACGCGCAAGCGCAAGCGCGTGAACCGGGGAGAGCTGAACTTTTTTCCCGCGCCCTTTAGGACGCGGAGGCTGGGTGTAGACGCACGTGACCTCGTGACGACTCTCCAACAGCGCGTCAAGCGCCGGCACGGAAAAAGCGGGCGTGCCCATAAAGGCGATTTTCAGAGGCTCACTCAAAGAATTTCCTGCTTTTTCAACTTTTCGAGTTTCCGGACGATCATATTCCGTTTCAGGCGGGAGAGATGGTCCACGAACAAAACCCCGTCCAGATGGTCGATTTCGTGCTGAATGCAGTGGGAAAGCAGGCCGTCGGCCTCCATCGTCTGTTCCTTGCCATCGTAATCCAGGTATTTGACCGTGACAAAAGCCGGACGGATCACGTCGCAAAACTGGCCGGGGACCGACAGGCATCCTTCCGGATAGATCGATTTTTCATCCGAAATCTTCATGATCTCAGGGTTCGCCATGACCAGAGGCTCGCGGTTTTCCATCCCGTCGTCGCTATGGCGCACGTCGGCGACGCGATACAGCCCCCGGCCTTCCGCGACCAGATCCCAGCGCGCCCCGCGCATGTCCATGACGATCACCCGGTTGAGCAAGCCCACCTGGTTGGCGGCAAGGCCGATCCCGCCGTCATACATCGTCTCCAGCATGTCGTCCATTTGCCGCCGGACGGCATCGTCCACCCGTGTCACGGGTTGCGCCTTTGCGGCGAGAATCGGATCGGGAGCGGTCAAAACGCGAAGCTTGGTCATGGGGGCTATATTTCCCCGGATAGGAGCGCGTTTGCAAGCACATTTTGCGCGTACCTATCCTATCTTTCCGCCTCCTTTTCTCCCTTTGATCGCTCAAAAAGATTTGTTAACGATTTCAATCTCTGTTAAACTATTTGTTAAGGAAGATTAACGGAAAGGGGAGTTATAGAATGCGCGTATTGCTTGTTGAGGACGACACGTCCACCGCCAAAAGCATCGAAATGATGTTAAAATCCGAAGGTTATGTCATCGATTCGACCGATATGGGAGAAGACGGCGTCGAGATCGGGAAGCTTTACGATTACGATATTATTATCCTCGATTTGATGCTGCCGGATATGGACGGGTACGACGTTCTCAAACAACTGCGTGATTCGAAGGTTGAAACCCCGATTTTAATTCTTTCCGGCCTGTCGGAAATGGATAACAAAATTAAAGGATTGGGTTTTGGCGCGGATGACTATCTGACCAAGCCGTTCGACAAGCGCGAGCTGATCGCCCGGAT
>JAGRJZ010000142.1:0-5648 GCA_020442505.1 Alphaproteobacteria bacterium
AAATACAGGACGGTATCGACCATATGCTCCAAAACGCGCGGGCCGGCGATCTGCCCTTCCTTTGTGACATGTCCGACGAATATCACCGTAATGCCGCGCTTTTTCGCCGCGCGGGTAATTTCGGCGGCAGAGGTGCGCACTTGAGTAACGGTCCCCGGCGCGCTTTCCACCGTATCGACATACATGGTCTGGATCGAATCAATGACGATCAGGCCTGGCGCGGCATCGGGATCCTCCATCGCACCGACGATATCGCGGACGCTGGTCGCCGAGGCCAGCGCCACCGGCGAATCGGCAAGCCCCAGACGATCGGCGCGCAAGCGCACCTGGTCCACGGATTCCTCGCCCGAAACATAGGCGCAACGCACGCCGCCGCGACCAAGCGCGCAGACGATCTGAAGCAGCAACGTCGATTTCCCAATTCCCGGATCCCCGCCAATCAATAGAGCTGACCCCGGTACCAGCCCACCGCCGGTGACACGGTCAAATTCGGCCATTTTTGTAATATGGCGGGGAATTTTATCGGCGCGCGCGCCCTTGAGATCGACAAAATCCAGCGCCCGGCCCTTTTTCCGGCCGGCGGTGGAGCCGAGCCCCTTGGGCGGCCCGGATTCGGCCGCTTCTTCGACAATGGAATTCCAGTCCCCGCACGCGTCGCACTTCCCGCTCCAGCGCGGATGGACCGCCCCGCAGGACTGACATACATAGGATTTCAAGGACGCTTTAGCCATGCCCTACGGATAACACGAGACAGGGCAACTGACCAGATAAAAACAGGAACAAACAAAGAAAAATGGAAGACCGGACACGACCCGGAAGAATGCGCCTGCGGCTGCTTCCTCTCGGACCTGACCGGGTTCGGTCGCGCCTCCGCCCGTGCCGGCCCTCCGGAGAAGGGATATAAAGCCCTTCTTCCGAAAAAGCAAGGACGAATGGCTAAAAAGCGATCATCCCCAAGGCGGCGAACAGGCCGGCCAGACACAACAGGTCCAAAAATTGTGCAAATAACGTCGTCATGATGGAGTCTCCCCAAAGTCTCTTTCTGATTTGTTTGTGAAAGGGGGGCGGTGACATCCCTCCCCCCGAGGAACAGGCCCATCAAACACCTCAAAAGATAAAATTTGGTTAAAATACGTTCGATGTTTTTCGATATTTATAGGCTTGGAACACCGTTTATCGCCGTTTTGCCGCCGAGCCAGACATGGAATACATCATGGTTGACAGCACGGTCTTACGCGTTCACGCTTGTGCCACCCCAAAAAAACCGGGAGGAAGAGCGGCCTTACGATAAACATCTCTACAAACACCTCTATAAAGAGCACCACAAGATCGAGTGCCTCTTTGGCTTTCTGAAATACTATCGGCGATTGTTTGCCCACCACGACAAGCTCAAACGCAATTTCTCAGCCTTCCTGCATTTCGCCGCCGCCTTGCAGGCGGCTAAAATAAAATCTCAACAGAACCTATACACAACCATAAATTTGCATTTGTCTTATAAACATCTAAAATACATTGTTTTTTTAAACGAACGTAAACTTGAATTATGTAAAAATTTATAAGACGAAAGCACTAAAAAGGGTTCTCTGCATGAAGGACGATATCTCCAAAAAACACAAAGCGGGTTTCATATCACGCAAAAAGGAAGCTTTTTTAAAATTCTTCCGCGATCGTGCCGGATCCATCATGCCGATGACGGCGCTTGTTTTACCGCTTGTCCTCGGTATGACGGGACTCGGGGTCGATGTTAGTATGTGGGCCTTGGAAAAACGAAACCTTCAGGCCGCCGCAGATGCGGCCTCCATCGCGGCCGCCTGGGAAATCGCCAACGACGTCGAGGATATGGCAGAGACAAGCGCCAACCGCGAAGCTGAAAATAACGGCTACGACCCCTCTATGGCGGGGGATTTAAGTCTGGTCATCGCCACGAACCAGGACGGAAATATCACGGTCACAACGGCGCTGGAGCAAGACGCACGCGTCTGGTTTTCCCGCGTCTTTTACGACGGCACGATGCGCACGGGCGCGCGGGCTACGGCTTTAGTCACAGATCCGATCGGTGATTTTTGCATTCTCAGCCTGGACCCCACGGAAAGCGGCGCCGTCTCGGCCGTTGGGAACGTCACGGTCGAATCCGAGGGATGTGGAATCGCGATCAACTCAAACGATGACGAGGCCATGGACCTGACCGGCGTAACCTTCATCGATATGAAAGACATCAATATTGTTGGCGATTACGAAGTTGGCAACAACGTCACCTTGCAATACGAGACCCTTACAACGGGCAGCCCGCGCACCCCCGACCCCTATCAAAACCTTGAAATTCCTGAGTACGGGGCTTGCGACGAAAACAACTTTCACGCAAGCGGCGACGCAACCCTGACGCCGGGCGTTTATTGCGGAGGGATCAGCATATCCGGAAACGGCGACATCGCGCTCGAGCCAGGCGTTTATATTATCGACGCTGGCGATTTTTCGGCAACCGGGGGCGGGACCCTCGTCGGAGACGGCGTCAGCATTATCCTGACGAACAGCACAGGCAACAACAACCAATGGGGACAATTCGATGTCAGCGGAAACCGCGAAGTGACATTGACCGCTCCGGACGAAGGGGAAGAAATGGAAGGAGTTGCGATTTATCAGGATCGTAACGCGCCCGATGGCGGAAACCAGTGCAACAAGCTGATCGGCACGTCTGCCATCAATCTCGACGGCGCGGCCTATTTCCCGTCCCAGTGCTTCCAGATCGGTGGCGATCACAGCCTCGCCAGCCCGGGCACCAACCCGTGCTCGCGCATTATCGCCCGCACCGTAAAGTTGAACGGGAATCCTTACATCGCGAATAACTGCGACGGGTCGGCCGCGAAAGATATCGGGCAAATACTTGTTCGTCTGATAGAATAAAAAGACCGCGCTAAGGGGGAGACAAATAAAATGATCAGATTATTAGGAAATCTTCTGAGAAACCGGGAAGGCGTCGCCGCCACCGAGTTTGCCCTAATCGCTCCCGTGTTTGCTCTTTTTCTGGCCGGCGTTTTTGACTACGGCATGTACATCAACACCAATATGCGCATGGAAAACACCGCGCGCTCCGCCGCCGAGTATGTCATTCAGGGCGGCGATTCAGGTTTAATCTCAGACGATGTCATCACCCAAAGCTGACTTGATACCGACAACACGACGGTTACGACAGAATGGGTATGCACATGCGCAGATGGCGTAGAAATAAGCTGTGATAACACATGTAACGACGCGAACGACTACCGCCGGGAATTTATCGAAGTCCGTCTTGACACAGCCTACGAAACGGCCTTCCCCTACCCGGGCATGCCCGATAGTATCAATTTGCAAGGGCGGGTTCGTCTACAGGCCCAGGGAAAGGCACCATGATTCTTTGGCTTCGCAAACACCTTACGGCATTTTCCGCTGACAACGCGGGCACGACCGCCGTGGAATTTGCCCTGATTGCCGGTATTTTCATCTCGTTCATCTTCGGCATTTTTGAGATGGGCCGGGCTTTTTACACCTGGAACGGATTTCAGTACGCCGTCGAAAACACGACCCGGCACGTTCTTGTTACGGCCAATATGACCGAATCGCAGGTCGAAGACTACATCTTGGAGGAAATGGAAGAAATGGGCGTCGACACCGACGATGTAACGCTCGACGTCACCTTCTCAACGGTTTCCGATGTCAATTTCGTGGAAGTCGACGGAACCAAGACGCATCAGATTTTCATCCCCCTGATCCCGGAGGACGTAACCAGCGTCGATCTGAAAGCGCATTCCCGTATGCCGATCCCTTGATGTTTGACGAATCTTGATTCTTTTCCGCTTGAAAACGGAGGCCGTTTCGTCGCATGCTGCCGGCGATGAACGATCCTTCCCTCAAAGCCCGTTTGATTACCGAGATTCTCCGGGCACGCTCCCGGGTGTACCACGTCGGACAAAGAACGCCGCTCGAGCCTATGCGTATAAACGGAGAGGATTTTCACCTTTTCGTCAAGCGAGAGGACCTTTCGCCCATCAACGCCTATAAATGGCGCGGGGCGTATAACTGCATCAAAATTCTGTCAGACGAGGGAGAAGCCGGACCCTTCGTCGCCGCCAGCGCGGGGAACCACGCGCAAGGGGTCGCCCTCGCCGCCCGGAAGCTAGGCCTTCCCGCCAAAATCTTCATGCCTTTGTCGACGCCCCGGATGAAGCAACAATCCGTTGAGCGGCTGGGCGGCGCGATGATCGAGGTTGTTCTGGAAGGCGACGATTACAACGTCGCCGGGGCCGCTGCGAAGGCCTATGCCAAAGAACATGGCCATACCTATATCCACCCGTTCGACGATCTGCGCACCATCGCGGGCCAGGCCACCATCGCCGACGAGATCGTTCTCTCCGGCGAAGGCCCGTTTGACTATGCCTTTCTCCAGATCGGGGGCGGTGGAATGGCCGCCGGGGTCGCTGTGTGGCTTAAGGAACATTATCCCGCCATCAAGATCGTCGGCGTAGAGGAAGCGGATCAGGCCTGCATGAAGGCCGCTATCGAAGCAGGAGAACCCGTCACGCTCGATAAAGTCGACACGTTTTGCGACGGGACCGCCGTTACAAGGGCGGGAGATTTAACCTTTGCCCTGTGCCGGGAAACGCTTGATACGATCGTGACCGTCTCGAACGAAGAGACTTGCGCCGCGATCCAGCGTTTTTGGGAATCCAAACGCGTCATCCCCGAGGCGTCAGGCGCCCTGGGCCTGGCCGGCGTTTTACATTATGCGGAGCGTTATCCGGAGGAGCTCTGCGGCAAAAGGGTGCTGACGGTTGTCTCCGGCGCGAACGCTGATTTCGGAAAGATTCCCTTATTCGTCGCCAATTCTGCGGTCGGCGCAAACCGAAAGCGCTTTTACCGCTTTCATATCAACGAAAAAGGCGGCAGCCTTTTGGGGATTTTAGACACGGTTTTCGCCGATGTTTCCGTTCACGAGTTTCAGTACGGTAAAATCAGCGCCAAGGACGCCTGGCCAATCGTGGCCCTCGAAGCGCGGCCGGATAAATTAGAGGCCCTTCACGACAGCATGAAGGCGCACGGGATAGATTTCGAAGACGTAACAAGCGCGCCGGACGTACGATTCCGGATTATCAATTACAACCCTGCCCTGTTCCACGATCCCTTGATCATGCACGTACATTTCCCGGAACGACGCGGCGCGCTACGAGATTTGCTCCGCAAGATCTCAGATGTGGCCAATATTTGCTATTTCAATTATCAATATTCCGGGGAATCCATCGGCCGCGCCCTGATGGGGTTTGAATTTGACAGCCCAGAAAAACGGGCCACGTTTTTGGATATCATCAGGAACTCGGTCGTCACCGCAAGACCGGTCGAACCCGAGACGGCCAAACGAATCCTGGCCTATAGCAGGGAAGACTTGTCTTCCGGTTCTTGGTGTAAATAAGGAGTAAGACCAAGATAATAAATGCCCTTTCACGTCAACATTCTGACTTTGTTCCCGGAGATGTTTCCGGGGTTTCTCGGCCATTCGCTCGCGGGAAAGGCGCTCGCGCGCGGAGACTGGTCTTACAACGCCATCAATATCCGGGACTTTGCCGAAGGGGCCCATAAAACCGTGGACGACACGCCCTATGGCGGCGGCGCGGGCATGG
>JAGRJZ010000142.1:5801-8291 GCA_020442505.1 Alphaproteobacteria bacterium
CAGGAATTAAGCAAGGCCGAGAATCTGACCCTGCTCTGCGGACGCTACGAAGGCGTGGACCAGCGCGTTCTGGACGCCTATGAGTTCGAGGACATCTCCGTGGGTGATTACGTCCTGTCGGGGGGGGAGCCTGCGGCGTTGGTCCTGATGGATGCGTGCATTCGCCTATTGCCGGGCGTAATGGGCAATACGGAGACCGCCGGCGAGGAAAGCTTCGCCCCCGAAACCGGCGGCTTGCTGGAATATCCGCATTACACACGGCCCGCAGACTGGAAAACTGCAGACGGCCGGGCTTTGCCCGTTCCGGCGGTTTTAACCTCCGGCGATCACGGAAAAGTCGCGCAATGGCGCCGGGAACAGGCCGAAACGATCACAAGGAAAAGACGGCCGGATTTGCTCAGGCGGGAACAAGAGTAGGCCTCGCTGCCTTTGCCGCTGCCTCTATCGCTTTTTCACAAAGAGCCTCCTGCTCCTCTCTGTTTTCATAAGAAATCGCGCTAATCGGCAGATTTTCAAAACATTCGGTTCCCAGATTCACAGCCTCCGGTGAAGGATAGGATGCCTCAAAGGCACGTTGCGCACGTTCGGACAAATCAAACGGGGCAGTATCTTCGTTCCGCGCGGACGAAATTAACGCAAGTAAAGACAAACTTAGAAAAACACTGGTCAAAGTCCTTTTCATTTCAAACACCCTTTTTATGTTGTTTATTAGTTCTCATCGAAAATCAAACCAGCTTAATAGGAAATACGAGGCCCGCACGTCAACCCCGTCTTTTGCGGGTTGAAGACATGAACACCTTTTTTTTCCTCCGGAGTCGCGCACGGATCGCCCGGTTTATCCAGGGCGTCGATCCCCGCACAGCTTCCCAAGGCCGTCAAAGCCAAGAGTACGATCCAACTTCGTGTCAAAGAGATCTCTTTTTTTGCTGACGACAATACGCACCCCCTAAAAAATTATGTATATTTTATTCCTTCCGCTTCTGTCAAGTTTTTTCAAAACCAGGCTCGCGGAAAAGAATTCCTTGCCATTGGCAGACAAACGAGCTATAAACGCGCCCGGCATAAACCCATGAAAAAGACAAACGGGCCGCTTCTTTGGTGGACTAAGGAAACAAATCGGGCCCTGATAAGGGAAAGGACAAACCATGAATACGTTAGAAAAATTTGAAGCCGACACCCTCGCCGCCGCGCAAGAGCGTTCGCAAATCGCCGATTTTTCTGTTGGCGACACGGTCAAGGTCAATGTAAAAATTCAGGAAGGCAACCGCGAACGGGTTCAGGCCTATGAAGGCGTCTGCATCGCCCGTAAGAACGGTGGGATCAACGCCAGCTTCACGGTCCGGAAAATCAGCTACGGCGAAGGCGTGGAGCGTGTCTTTCCTCTTTATTCTCCCCGGATCGAGAGTGTCGAGCTGATCCGTCGCGGCTCCGTCCGCCGGGCCAAGCTTTACTACCTACGGAATCTCCGTGGTAAAAAAGCTCGGATCGCGGAACGGACCACCGGTCACGGGATCGAAACGAAAGAAAGCAACAAGAAAGGCAAATAGCCCCGTTTCTCTTTCACAGAGAAATATCCGAAAAACCCTCGCCTGCCGAGGGTTTTTTTATGGACTTTCCCGGGCACCCATGGTAGCTATCATTCACCGGACGCATATATGATATGCAAAAAAATCATGGAAAATGCCGGACGAATCAACCAAAGGATAGAAACAGATGACGGAGCTTTTTCCCAAGATAAAAAACATCGCCGATTTTCTGAAAGTCTTGGACGAATTCGACATTCAATACGTCGATTTCAACTTCACGGATATGCGCGGCAAATGGCAACACACAGCGCAACATACAGACTCGCTTGACAAAGACTTACTGGAAAACGGTATTTTCATCGACGGCTCTTCGATCGCCGGATGGAAAGCCATCAACGAATCGGACATGCTGCTGGTCCCCGATGTGACGACCGCCTGCATCGACCCCTTCGCCGTTCAGCCGACGGTCAAGGTTTTTTGCACGGTCGCGGAGCCGAAAACCGGCGATTCGTACCATCGTTGCCCCCGTTCGATCGCCATCGCGGCGGAGGCGTATCTCAAATCCACGGGCATTGCGGACATCGCCTATTTCGGGCCCGAAGCCGAATTTTTTGTCTTCGACGACGTGAGAATCCACACGGATATGAACCATGTCGGCTACCGCGTCGATAGCGCCGAAGGCCCCTATAACCGCGGCACGGCTTACGATTCCGGCAATATGGGACACCGTCCTGGCGTGAAAGGCGGCTATTTCCCAGAAGCTCCGGTGGACAGCCTGTCCGACATCCGCGCGGAGATGTTGAGCGTGATGAAACAGATGGGCGTTCCGGTTGAAAAACACCATCATGAGGTCGCACCCAGCCAATGCGAGCTGGGGATTTTGTATGCAAGCCTCGTTGAGTCCGCCGACAATATTCAACGCTACAAACATGTCGTCCACAACGTCGCGCACGCCTATGGCAAG
>JAGRJZ010000143.1 GCA_020442505.1 Alphaproteobacteria bacterium
GAAAATCGACGGCCTGTCCTGCGCCTTGCGGTACAAAGAGGGCCGGTTGATGCTGGCCGCGACGCGTGGCGACGGTCAGGAAGGCGAAGATATCACCGCCAATGTCGCAACGATCGCGGATATCCCCCAAACCCTGCCCCGGGGGGCGCCCGCAACGCTGGAAGTACGCGGCGAAATCTATATGCCCCGGGACGATTTTATGGCTCTGAACGCCCGTCAGGAAGCCGCCGGAAAGCCCGTTTTCGCCAATCCGCGCAACGCCGCCGCCGGCTCCGTCCGGCAGCTCGACCCCGCCGTGACGGCAGGCCGCCCTTTGCGATTTTTCGCCTATGCCCTGGCGGACGAAGACGCCGTCTTTACCACGATGCCGCCGGAAACGCCCCGCACGCAGGAAACGGTTTTGACGCTGCTCAAACAATGGGGGTTCACGCTCGCGGATCCGCGGGGGGTGTTCGACACGCCCCAGGATCTTGGGGCTTATTACGAATCCGTTTTAGAACGGCGGCCCTTTCTGGCCTACGACATTGACGGCGTCGTCTATAAGGTGAACCGAAAAGACTGGCAGGCCCGGCTGGGTTTCGTTTCGCGCGCGCCACGCTGGGCGACGGCGCATAAATTCCCCGCCGAACAAGCGGTGACGATCCTGCGCGACATTACGATTCAAGTCGGCCGAACCGGCGCCTTGACCCCCGTCGCCCGGCTGGAGCCGGTGACGGTCGGCGGGGTGGTCGTCTCCAACGCGACGCTTCACAACGAAGACGAAATCCGGCGCAAAGACGTCCGGATCGGCGATACGGTGATCGTCCAGCGCGCCGGGGACGTCATCCCCCAGATCGTGCGTGTTCTGGCCGACAAGCGGCCGGAGGGAGCGCCAGCCTATGCCTTTCCGACCCGCTGCCCGGTCTGCGATTCCCTCGCGATCCGGGAAGAGGGGGAAGCCGTGCGCCGCTGCACCGGCGGTCTGATCTGCGACGCCCAGGCGCTCGAACGACTCAAGCATTTCGTTTCCCGCGACGCGTTCGACATCGAAGGCATGGGCGCGAAAGTGACGGCTCTTTTCCGGGAAAAAGGGCTGTTGCAAAGCCCGGCGGATATTTTTCGGTTGGCGGAGCGTAACAAAACGCTTTCCCCGCCTCTGGAGGCGTGGGAAGGCTGGGGAGAAAAATCGGTCGAGAACCTTTTCAACGCGATCGAATCCCGCCGTACCGTCGAGCTTCCCCGTTTCATCTACGCGCTCGGCATCCGGCAGGTCGGCCAGGCCACGGCCAGGCGGCTCGCGGCACATTACGGCAATTGGCCGCTTTTCCGATCCAGCATGGAGGCCGGAGAAAGGGAGGCCCTGCTCTCTATCGAGGATATAGGTCCCGCGGTCGCGGACGATTTGACCGGCTTTTTCGCGGAAACCCACAATCAGGCGGTTCTGGACGCGCTGGAGGCATGCTTGACGATTCTGCCTTACGAGGCCCCCGCGGACGGGAATGCGCCTCTTGCCGACAAGACGATCGTTTTTACCGGGACACTGACCGCGATGACTCGCGCGGAAGCCAAAAGCCGTGCCGAGAGTTTGGGAGCGAAAGTCGCCGGATCGGTGTCGAAAAAAACGGACTACGTCGTCGCCGGAGAGGATTCCGGGTCAAAACGCAAAAAAGCCGAAGAACTGGGCGTTACGATTTTGACCGAGACGGAATGGCTGGCGCTGGCCGGACAATAGGTCCTGACCCTAGTCCTTTTGACGCGCCCGAAGCCCGTCAAGCCGCTTCATCATCTCTTCGATCTCGGACGGGTAATCGCGGCGTTCTATGAACTCCCCGCCCCCGGTGTTACGGGTCATGGAAAGATCCAGAGCCCTTAAAAGGTCCTCGGCGATCGACAGATCTTCCTGTTCCAACGCGAGATCCAGCGCGAATAAGATACGGTCGCTCAAACGAATATGCTTGCCTTGTTCGAAGAACGCCTTCGGATCCATAATCATGTCGTTTTTCCCCTGCAAAAAATGGTCTAAAACGGCGTTACTTTCTCTCTGATTTCGTGGGCTGTCAACATCTCATCGAAGGCGGCCAGAAAACGATCCCGGATTTCGTCCCGCTCCATCAGGATTTCATGGTGCGAGTCGGGCAGCTCGATCAGCCGGGCGCCGGGGATTGCCCGGGCCACCATCCGGATCTTTTTCGGATCGACAAGTCTGTCCTGACCTGCCAAAGAAAGCAGGCAGGGCGTGCGGATGTGCCGCAAAAGTTTTTTGTTTTGAAGCTTCGCGCAGGATATAAGGGCCTCGTAAACCCAGCCGAAAGTCACGTTCCCAACCTGAAGGGCCGGATCGCAAGCCGACCAGGAATCATGGATCGCGTTGCGAACAGGATCGCCGGAGAGAACGTCTTGAGAACGAGAATCAGGCGACATGCGGGGTCTCCAGTCTTCCCCGCCTGGAACGTAGCGCCGGCCTGCCAGAATGCTGACCATGCGGCTCACAGCCAGGGAAAACCAGCGTGGCAGAGCGCCAAAGGCCCGAATGCCGATCATCGGCGCGCTGAAGGCCGCGCAGGCGAACATCTCCGGGTGGCGGTGAAGATAGCGCAACCCGATATTCCCCCCCATCGAATGGCCCAGCATTACCAGCGGAATCCGGCCGACATTGGGATGGACCGCCGCATGCTTCACGTATTCCATCAAAAAATAGTGCAGATCTTCGATATCACGGTTGAAACCTGCGGAATGGCGCTTATGCGGATTGTCGAGATAACGGCCGGATTTTCCCTGTCCCCGCCAGTCGAGAACCCACAGAGACAAATTCCGCTTCAACATATCGTGGGCAAGCTCGTAATATTTCTCGCCGAACTCGGACAACCCCGGAAGCATGATCACAATCGCGTCCGGAATGCCGTGATCAGGCGCCACGGTCCCAAAACGGAGGATCTCTCCATGCGGGTTTTTAAACGAATGCCAGCGCCAACCAGCCGGCTTTTGAAAGCGAGGTTCAAGAGAGGGGGGCTCGATTGTCATAGAGTCTATTCTAGCGGGATTTCGAATCAGGCGCCAGTTTTTCTTCTCCGGTACCATTTTGTCCGCAAATTTTATCCCCATACGGCCCGGGAAATCTCACCTTCAAAGCCTGGGATAAATCAGGGATAAAACTTACCCCGATTCCATCAGAACAAAAAAATACGACTCATCCCTTGTGCAAAACACGATTTTCATTTTCCCGTCGAAAGGGGATTGACGATATACGAATCGGCGCTGTTATTCCCCTTTGTCTTTCAGGTCGTTGTGAACGATTCTGTGAGTGTTTTTTAATCCCCGTTTTTCCCCTGTCCTACTATCCAAAAAAACCTTTTTAAAAAGAATCTTTTTTATTTTTTTAAGTGACGCAATCTGCTTTCATGCAGGCCATGACAAAGCCCTTTCTCACCGTTTTAAAAGATCAAACCTCTCAGCGCGTTCCCTTCTGGTTAATGCGGCAAGCCGGTCGCTACCTGCCCGAATACAGGGATTTGCGGGCACAAGCCGGCGGGTTTTTGGACATGGTCTATAACCCCGCTTTCGCGTGCGAGGTGACGCTTCAGCCCTTGCGGCGTTTTGGCATGGACGCGGCTATTTTATTTTCCGACATTCTCGTCATTCCGCACGCGCTGGGACAGGGACTGACTTTCGAAGTCGGGGAAGGTCCGCGTCTGCCGCCCATTCGGGACGAAAACGGTCTGAAGGAGCTAAACCTCGACAAGATCGATACGGTTTTAAACCCCGTTTACGAGACCGTGGCGAAGATCCGGGAAGAACTGAAAGCCGAAGGATTCGATCAAACGGCCTTGATCGGCTTTGCCGGCGCGCCCTGGACGGTCGCGACCTATATGGTGGAAGGGTCCGGATCGAAGGAATTTCTTCACGTCAAAGGCTGGGCCTATAGAGATCCGGCCGGGTTTCAAAAGCTGATCGATATCGTGACGGAGACGACGATTCATTATTTGTCCCGGCAAGCGGAATCCGGCGCGGAGGCGTTGCAGCTTTTCGATAGCTGGGCCGGCGTTTTGGACGAAAAGCAGTTCGCGCGCTGGGTGATCGCGCCGACGAAGAAAATTATCGCCGCGCTGAAGAGAATACATCCGGATATTCCGATCATCGGATTTCCGCGCGGCGCAGGATTTTTATATGAACGATACGCAAGGGAAACCGGGGTAGACGCGTTGGGATTGGACCAGACGGTGCCGCTGGCGCAAGCTACAGCTTTACAGAAAATTTGCCCGGTACAGGGAAATCTGGATCCGGCTTGCCTGCTGTCGGGCGGTCCGGAGATGGAAGCAAGGATAACGGAAATCCTGACGGCGCTGTCCGACGGGCCGTTTATCTTCAATCTCGGTCATGGGGTGATAAAAGACACCCCGGTCGTGCACGTGGAACGGCTGGCGAGGATTATAGAGGCATTCAAGAGATGACGAAAAGCGCGGTTGTTCTCTTCAATCTCGGCGGCCCGGATTCGGAGGACGCGATTCGTCCGTTTTTGTTCAACTTCTTCATGGATAAAAACATTATCGGCGCGCCGCAAGCGATCCGCTGGATGCTTGCGAAATATATCTCCGAAAAGCGCGGCCGGGGGGCGGCGCGGGAGAATTACGGTTACCTCAATTATTGTTCGCCCTTGCTGGAAAACACGCGCGCACAGGCGAAAGAGCTTCAGGCCGTATTGGGGGACGGCTTTCGGGTTTTTCCCTGCATGCGTTACTGGCATCCGATGGCGGACGAAGTCGCGCAACAGGTCAAAACATACGCGCCCGATAACATCGTCCTGCTGCCGCTTTATCCGCAATATTCAACGGCGACGACGAAGTCTTCGTTCGAGGAGTGGGACCGCGCCGCGCAAGCCGCCGGGCTGAGCGTGCCGACCGAAAAAATTGGGTGCTATCCGGTCGATGACGGGTTTATCCAGGCGTCCGCTGATCATGTCCGGTCGGTCTACGAGGCCCTCACGGTCGAGACGGTTAAAAAGCCGCGGATTCTTTTTTCCGCGCACGGCCTGCCTGAAAGTGTCATCAAAAAGGGCGATCCCTATCAGGGACAGTGCGAACAAACCGCCGCGGCGATCGTCGCGCGGCTTGCGCAGCCGGGCCTCGATTGGTCGTTGTGCTATCAAAGCCGGGTCGGGCCGAAAAAGTGGATCGGTCCGAGCACGGAGGAGGCGCTCCGCCGCGCCGGGCAAGACAAGGTGCCGGTTTTGATCTATCCGTTGGCCTTCACGCAGGAGCATGTCGAAACGTTGGTGGAGATCGAAATCGAATACCGCGCATTGGCCGAAACGCTTGGCGTTCCGGGATTCGCACGGGCGCCGACCGTCGGAACGCATCCGGCCTTTATCGCGGGGCTGGCGGAACTGGTGCGGGGAGAGAAAAAATCCACGCCGGCCTGCCCGGAATCGTGCGTGAAATGCGGATGTCGTCTATAGGCTTTCAATTACTACAAAAGCCTGGGCATAGGGCGGCTCGTCGCTTAGAGAAAGATGCAGGCTGGCCGAGCGTCCGGCGGGGGTGAGGGCTTTCAGCCGGTCAAGCGCGGGCCCGGTCAGGACGCATTCGGGGCGTCCGTTTTGGTCGTTGCAAATCGCTATATGACGCAGGGTCAAACCGTCCCGAAAGCCCGTTCCCAGCGCCTTGGCGCAGGCTTCCTTGGCGGCGAAACGTTTCGCGTAGGACGCGGCCTGCGTATTCGAGGGACGGGTTTCTACGTATGAAATCTCGGCCTCCGTGAAACAACGCCGCACGAAGCGCTCGCCATGACGGGTCAGATTCCGTTCAACGCGTCTTATGTCGGTTAGATCGTTTCCGATTCCCAGAATCATCGGTTTCTTTACCTTTTACGACGATATGCCTTTAGCAGACGTCTTTTATGATAAGCCCGGCGAATCCGATAAACGGGGGCGTATAAAACCCCATAGGCCAGGATCCCGGCGATCAGCGCCGCAACATAACTTCCCACGGACAGAGGAAGCAGAATTTTCACCGGGTTGTCAAACAGATAACCGAAAAAAGCCCCCGGATCTGTCAACAAAGCCCCGAAATCCGTGTCCGGCGGCAGGGTAA
The DNA here is from genome assembly GCA_020442505.1 of Alphaproteobacteria bacterium. Classification (GTDB taxonomy): domain Bacteria; phylum Pseudomonadota; class Alphaproteobacteria; order Micavibrionales; family Micavibrionaceae; genus JACKJA01. The sequence goes on from JAGRJZ010000143.1 coordinate 6,066, forward strand.
AGAAATCGTTGGGCGAGAAAAGATTGCACAGCCACACCCCCGTTCGGTAGCTGATCCAGAACAGGAACGGAAACGTCCAGGGATTGCCCCATGCCGTTCCGACCAGCGCTGCGACCCAGTTCATGCGAAATAGCCACGCGAAAAAAGCCGCCTGGGCCAGATGGGTCCCGATAAAGGGGGTGAAGGACACCCCGATCCCAACGGCAAGCCCGCCGGTTATGCGGTGGCTGGAATCGCCACCGCGGAAAATGCGGTGACGGTAGTAGTGCCATGTCCGTTTCCACCCCTGGGACGGCCAAAGCGATTCCCTGATATGCTGGTAGATTTTGCGGGGGTGGCGGCGCTTGAAGAGGGACATGTTGGTATCAGTAATCAATAATCCAGTTGTCAGAAGCATAAGTGTTTGGCTGCTGATGACGGGAAATCAACGGCCGCGGGCCCGGTCGACTGTCGCGACTTGCGGCGTGGCGCGCAGGGCCGCGATGATATTGCTCAGATGTCGCGTGTCGTTGACGTACACGTCGATCAGCATGTCCCAGAAGTCGAGACTCCGGTTTGTGATTTTCAGATTCGTGATATTCCCGCCGTTTTTCGCGATGACGGTGGACAGGGTCCCCAGCGCGCCCTGGACGTTGCTCATGGTGATTTCCAGCCGGCCGACATGGGCCTCGGGGGTGTTGGGGCCTTCCTCCCAGGACACGTCGATCCAGCGCTCGGGCGTGTCGGCGAAGTTCTCCAGCGTGTCGCAGTCGATCGTATGGATGGTCACGCCCTTTCCGGTGGTGACGATCCCGACGATCCGGTCCCCCGGCAATGGATGGCAGCACCGCGCGAAATGGACCGCCATGCCGGGGATCAGGCCCTTGATCGGCATCGGCCCGCCGCTCGAAACACTACGCTGGCCAGGGGTGCCCTGGCGTTCGACGATTTCCTCGCCCGTCGTCTTGCGGGCCGATTCTGTCTTATGTCCCGGGAAAATGGCTTTAAAGACGTCCCGGGCCACGATGTTTCCCGCCCCGATTCCAACGAAGATATCCTCCACGTCGTCGGCACGGAACTGGTCGGTGACCCCGGCGACGGCTTTCTCCGTGAACTCGTAGTCCTCTTGCTGGAAGATCTTCTGGAGCATCGCCTTGCCCAGCGTGACGTATTCGTGGCGCTGTTGCTGGCGGATGAAGCGGCGGATATGGGAACGGGCCTTGCCCGTGACGACGAAGCGCTCCCATGTGGGGGACGGGGTCTGGTTCTTCGCGGTGATGACTTCGACCTGGTCCCCGTTGGACAGCTTCGTGTTCAGGGGCGTGATCCGGCTGTTGACCTTCGCGCCAACGCATTTATCCCCAACGCCTGAATGGATGGCGTAGGCGAAATCGATTGGCGTCGCGCCCGACGGTAATTCGATTAAATCCCCGCGCGGCGAAAACACGTAGACATGCTCCTGGAACAGCTCCATCTTCGTGTTTTCCAGGAATTCCTCCGGCTTGCTTTCCTGCTCCACGATGTCCAGAAGCTCCCGCAGCCAGCGATATTTCTTCGCGTCCCGCATGGCGATGCGGCGCTCGCCGCCTTTATAGGCCCAGTGGGCCGCGACCCCCAGATCGGCCTCTTCATGCATTTCTTTTGTCCGGATCTGGATTTCGATCCGCTGGCTTTCGGGGGCCATGACGGTCGTGTGGATCGAGCGATAGCCGTTCGGCTTCGGGGTCGAGATGTAATCCTTGAACCGTCCCGCCACGGTCGGGTAGTGGCTGTGGATGACCCCCAGCACGTGATAGCATTGTTCCACCGTGTCCACGACAACCCGGAACGCCATAATGTCGGAGAGCTGTTCAAAGGCCACGTTCTTGCGCTGCATCTTGCGCCAGATCGAATAACGGGTTTTTTCCCGGCCCGAGATCTTGGCCTCTATCCCGGCCTTCTTCAGCAAATCGGTCAGTTGCGCGATCGTTGTCTTGACGAGTTCGGAGCCCTCCTTGCGCAGAAAGGACAGCCGGTTGGTGATGCTTTCGCGAGCCTCGGGATTCAGGTACGAGAAGGCCAGATCCTCGATTTCCTCCTTGATCTTGTGCAGACCGATCCGCTCGGCCAACGGTGCGTATATCTCCAGCGTTTCCCGCGCGATGCGGCGCTGTTTTTCGGGTTTTGAGATATGATGCAGCGTGCGCATGTTGTGCAGCCGGTCGGCCAGTTTGACCAGAAGAACGCGAATGTCCTCGCTCATCGCCAGGACCAGTTTGCGGAAGTTTTCGGCCTGCTTGCCTTCCACGGTCTGGCTTTCGATCCGGGTCAGTTTGGTCACGCCGTCCACCAGCGTGGCGATTTCCTCTCCGAAGGTCTTTTTCAGATCGGCAAAAGTGGCGGGGGTATCTTCGACCGTATCGTGCAGGATGGCCGTGGCGATGGTGGCCGTGTCCATTCTCATATCGGCCAGGATGTCGGCGACCTCGACCGGGTGGGTGTAATAGGGCTCGCCCGAGGAACGGGTCTGGCCTTCGTGCATTTTCTTGGCGTAATCGTAGGCGCGCCCGATGATCTCTGCATCGGCGTCGGGATTATAGGCCTGTATCTTTGCCAGAAGGTCCGCTTTTTCTATCATACAAAAAACAGTATATGTCAGCTTGCCCGCACAAAAAAGGCCGGTTCGAACAACCGGCCCCTTAAACCATCATAAAAAGCTTTCCGAAGGGTTAATCCTCGGCGTTTTCGCCCGCCAGCATTTCCAAAGACATGTCCAGATCGTCGTCGTCGCCGTCCAGATCGTCCACGTCGTCCATATCGGCGGCGTTGCGCTCGGCGGCGATGGCGTCCCAGCCCTCTTCCTCTTCGTCCATCAGGTCGATGACCTCTTCGTCGTCGTCCATTTCGATGATCCGCTGGTGGGAGCGGATCAGCTCTTCCTCGAGCGTGTCTTTGTAAACCTTGTCTTCGGCCAGCTCGCGCAGGGCCAGAACCGGATTCTTATCCCGGTCCGTGGAAACCAGAGGCGCCGAACCCGCGCCGATCTCCCGCGCCCGCTGGGAGGCCAGCATGACCAGCTCGAACCGGTTTGGAATTCTTTCGACGCAATCTTCGACGGTTACGCGTGCCATAAGCCTTGTCCCCTTTATCTTTGTCCAAATTTCTGTAACAGTGCCAGCGTTTATAGGACGTTCCTTTGTAAAAAGCAAGGTTTAATCATATGGCGAACGCGTCTCCATCCTTTCAAAATCCGCCGCGCGATTGCGCCTTGTGCCCCCGCCTCGCGAAATTCCGGGATCAGAATCGCACTACATTTCCGGACAAGTTCAACGCGCCCGTTCCGGCCTTCGGGGACCCGGGGGCGGGGCTTTTGATCGTGGGGCTGGCGCCGGGGCTGCGCGGCGCGAATTTCAGCGGCCGGCCCTTCACGGGGGACTGGGCGGGGGATTTGCTCTACAAGACTTTGCTGGATTTCGGGTTTGCCCGCGGGACCTACGGCGCCCGCGCGGATGACGGGTTGGAACTGGTGGATTGCCGGATCACCAACGCCGTACGCTGCGTCCCGCCCGAAAACAAGCCGACCGGGCCGGAGATCAAGCAATGCGGCGCTTTTCTGAGGGACGAGCTGGCCGCGATGTCGAATCTGAAGGTGATTTTATCGCTGGGGAAAATCTCCCACGACGCGGTCTTGCGCACCTGCGGGGAGACGCTCTCCGCACACCCCTTCGCGCACGGGGCGGTGCACAGAATGGCGGGGATCACTCTGCTCGATTCCTATCATTGCTCTCGCTACAACACCAATACGGGGCGGTTGACGGAGGCGATGTTCCGGGCGGTGTTTGAAAAAATCCGGGATATTGCCCGTTAGCCGCGATCGCGCAGGATCCGGGCTTTTTGACGGCCCCAGTCGCGGGCTTTTTCCGTCTCGCGCTTATCGTGTTGTTTCTTTCCCTTGGCCAGGGCGATTTCCAGCTTGGCCTTGCCCTTGTCGTCGAAATACAGCCGGACCGGGACGATCGTATAACCCTCGCGCGCGACCGCGCCTAAAAGCTTGTCGACCTCCCGTTTGTTGAGGAGCAGTTTTCGGGGGCGCCGCGGCTCGTGCTGCAAATGCGCGCCGGCGGGGCCGTATTCGGGAATATGCGCGCCCAGCAGAAAAATCTCGCCGTTTTTCGGACCGACATAGCTTTCGTTCAGGGAGCATTGTCCGTGGCGCAGGGATTTGACCTCCGTCCCGGTCAGGATCATTCCGGCTTCGAATTTATCCTCAAGCGCGTAGTCGAACCGCGCGCGGCGATTGTCGGCGACCGTCGCATTCGTCGAAAGCATCCCGGATTTGCTGGTCTTTTTCTTAGCCATGGGCCCGCAATATGGCGGGTGCTCCGTCCAAAAGCAAGCCTGTTTGGGCCAGTGCGTCATCCACTGCCGCGCGCGCCGCAGGCGACGCCGGGAGGAGCGGCAGGCGCATCTCATCCGTGCACAGACCCAGCCGGGCGCAGCCATATTTCGCGGCTTGCGGGGAGGTCTCAACGAACAACGCCCGATGCAGGGGCATCAGGCGCTCGTTGATCGCGCGGGCGGTTTCGTGCGCGCCGGCCTCCCAGGCTTCGTGCATCTGGGCGCACAGCGAAGGGGCGACGTTGGAGGTAACCGAGATACAGCCGTGCCCGCCGCGCTCCAGAAAATCCAACGCCGTGTCGTCGTTCCCGGAGAATTGCAGGAAATCCTCGCCGCAGGCGGCGCGAGTCGCGGCAACCCGGTCCAAATCGCCCGTTGCGTCCTTGACTCCGATGTAACGGGGCAGGGCGGCAAGTCGTGCCATGGTCTCCACGCCCATATCCACCACGCAGCGGCCCGGAATGTTGTATATGATCAGCGGGATGTCCGTCACGTCGTGGATGGCTTTGAAATGCGCGTACAGGCCCTCCTGCGTGGGTTTGTTGTAGTAAGGCGTGACGAGCAGCGCGCCGTCCGCGCCGGCTTCTGTCGCGTAACGGGTGCTTTGGATCGCCTCCGTCGTCGCGTTGGAGCCCGTTCCCGCGATGACCGGCACGCGGCCCTTGACGATTTCCACGACACGCCCGACAATGTGGTTATGTTCATCGTGAGACAAAGTCGGGGACTCCCCCGTCGTGCCGCAGACAACAAGGCCGTGCGAGCCCTGCGCGATCTGGTGTTCCACGAGCGCTTCGAGGGCCTTTTCGTCGACCGCGCCTTCTGTGAAGGGTGTGATCAAAGCCGTGATAGAGCCGTGAAACATGGCGCGGTCCTTTCTTTTTCAGGTAAGGGGATGAGGCGTATCCTAGCGCGTTTGTGGATAAGTTGCAAGAAAACTGTGCGAGACGGGGTCGGCGTCAGAACGGCGATTCGAGGCTTCGTTTGCGCGGGGGTCCTTTTATCCTTTGCCGGTGCCTCCGAAGGCGCGGAGATGCAGCAAGTGTTGCAGGCGATCAAACAAAACCAGTGGCAAAGCGCGCAACGGCAAATGGTCGGGATTCAAGACCCGGTCTCTCAATCCGTGTATGAGTGGCTGTTTTATACGGAAAGCAATCGCGTGCCGGACTTTGACAGGATTACCACTTTTATCCACGCGCATCCGGACTGGCCGCGTCAGGCGACGCTGATCGAACAAGCCGAAAAAGCCATGCCGGAGACGTTGCCGGACGCCGAAATCGTCGCGTGGTTTCGGGACTATCCGCCCCGCACGTCCGCAGGGGTCGATCGGTATCTGGAGGCTTTGGCCCGCGCCGGGCAAAGGGACGCGATGCAGGCGATTTTAAGCGGGTGGTGGGAAACCGCCGCTTTGCGTCCGGCGGAGCAAACGCGCTTTCTGAATCGCTACGGCGCCTATATCGGACGGCAAGCCCAGCAGCGGCGATTCGACCGGTTGTTGCTGGCGGCGCAATATACGAACGCCCGGGAAATCGCCGGGATTCTGGGGGAGGGTTATGATCGTCTGGCCGCCGCCCGGATCGCGCTGGCGGAGGACAAGCCGGACGTCGATCGATTGATCGCGCAGGTTCCGCCCGCTTTGCAGGAAGACCCCGGGCTGGCGTATGAAAGGTTGCGCTGGCGCCGGCGCCACGACATGGATTATCGCGCGATCGAGGTGCTTCACCAGGCGCCGCCCGCGGATGCGATCGTCAATCCCGCCGATTGGTGGGCCGAGCGGCAAATCATCGCCCGGCGGCTGATGGACAACAAGCAATATAAAAGCGCGTATCTTCTGATCGCGGACCACCGTCAAAAAAGCGGGCCGGCCTTCGCCGAAGCGTCGTTTCTGGCCGGGTGGCTGGCTTTGTCGTTTCTGAACGATCCTGGGGCTGCCTTTAACCATTTCGAAGCGCTATATATGGGAACCTCCACCCCGATCAGCCGGGCAAGAGGCGCGTATTGGGCCGGGCGGGCCAGCGAAAAACTGGGCGCGCCGGCGATCGCCCGGCAATGGTACCAGGCCGCGGCCCGGTATCAGACGGTTTTTTACGGCCAGATGGCGTTGGGGCGGCTGGCGCCCGGGTACAGGCTTCCCCAGCAAGTGCCGCCCGCCGCCACGGCGGAGGGAAAGCTGGCCTTTTACGCGCGAGACACGGTGCAGGCCGCACGGCTTTTGCACCGGGCCGGTTTGCGGCGCGAGACGGACGCGTTTTTGGATCGGTTGGCCGATTCCGCGAAAACCCCCGAGGATTACCTGTACGTCGCCGATCTCGCGCGGGACTTGAACCATCGGCACAACGCGGTCCGGCTTGCGAAAAAAGGCCTGCGGCGGGATATTTTCCTGATGGACCACGCCTATCCGACGATCCTGTCCCGGATGAAGGCGGCCCATGTGGAGACCGAATGGGCGCTGGTGCATGCCTTGATCCGCCAGGAAAGCGGGTTCGACGACGCGGCGGTCAGCCCCGCAGGCGCGCGCGGCCTGATGCAGTTGATGCCGGCGACGGCCAAGGAGGTCGCTCAAAAATGCGGTCTGCCCGGGCGGACGGAGTGGCTGACCAGCAATCCGGACTACAATATCCGTTTGGGGTCTCGCTATCTTCAGGACATGCTGGACCGTTATGACGGGTCTTATCCGTTGGCGCTGGCGGCTTATAACGGCGGGCCGGGGCGGGTGGACCGCTGGATCAAACAGTTCGGCGATCCCCGAACCGGCGCGATCGAGGTCGCCGACTGGATCGAGATGATCCCGTTCGGCGAGACCCGAAACTACGTGCAACGGGTTTTGGAGAGCGCCTATGTTTACCGGCTGAAATTACAAGACGTGCAGACCAATTCCAGGGCGCCCCTCCATGTCGCCCGGGCGGGGTCGTAAGAAGCTTCTACGTCACTTCCGCGATCCGCAGGACGTTCGTCGATCCCGGTGTGCCGAACGGCACACCGGCCGTCAGGACGATATGGTCGCCGCGTTTGGCCAGGCCTTGATCCCGGGCGATGGCGATCGCCTCGCGGACGGTCTGGGCGAAGGTCGTGATTTCCTCCTCGTCCGCGATGTGCCGGGCCTGCACGCCGTAGGACAAAACCATCCGCCGGACCACGCCGCGGTTTTGAGACAGGCACAGAACCGGGACGGAGGGCCGCAGACGAACGGTTCGGAGGGTCGTGGAGCCGGAAGTCGTATAGGTCGTGATACAGGCCGCGCCAATCGTCCGGGCGACCTGGCACGCCGCGGCCGTGATCGCGTCGGAGGCATTGGTCTCCATTTCCAGCCGGTTTGTCCGTACGTCCCGGCGGTAATAGTCGTCGTTCTCCGTGTGCTCGCAAATGCGGTCCATGATGGAAACGGCCTCCAGCGGGTATTGCCCGGCGGCGGTCTCGGCCGATAGCATCACGGCGTCCGCGCCGTCATAGACGGCAGTCGCGACGTCCGACGCTTCGGCCCGGGTCGGTGTCGGGGATTCGATCATAGATTCCAGCATCTGGGTCGCGACGATGACCGGCTTGCCGGC
>JAGRJZ010000144.1 GCA_020442505.1 Alphaproteobacteria bacterium
ACGTCATGGACGGACACTTCGTGCCGAACATCACGATCGGACCGGATGTCGTGCGGGCTGTGCGGGCCCATACGAAAAAACCTCTCGACGTGCATTTAATGATCGAACCGGTCGATCCGTATCTTCAGGCCTTCGCGGATGCGGGTGCCGATATTATCACGGCCCATGTCGAGGCGACTCCGCATGTTCACCGCACGTTGCAAGCGATCCGGGCCACCGGTAAAAAAGCCGGCGTTTCGCTAAATCCCGCGACGCCGGCCGATTCGATCCGTCATGTGATGGATCTGGTCGATCTGGTGCTCGTGATGACGGTCAACCCGGGCTTCGGAGGACAAGCTTATATACCGCTCGAGGATAAAATTCGATCCTTGCGCGCAATGATCACGGAGACAGGGCGAGAGATCGACCTGGAGGTCGATGGCGGAATCAAGCCCGGCACAGCGCAAAAAGTGATCGCGGCCGGAGCGAATGTTCTGGTTGCCGGATCGGCGATTTTCACCGGAAGTCCGGAGAATTACGCCGCGAACATCCGGGCCCTCAGGGAGGATCGGTGAGCCCATGCTTGAAGCCGTTTCGCGTCATCTGATCCAGCATATAAGGGACAAGGCCGGGCATATGGCCTACAATACTTCGGTTTACCACTGGTCGTTGGGCGGAAACGTTCCGGAGGGGTTTATCGTCACGCCGGTGGATAGCTGGCCGGGCCACACAGAGGCCGGGCGCTTTTTGTGCGAAGCGCCCCCGGTCTTCGACCGAACGGCCTCCGATTATCATGATTTCGGGTTCTTGCGCGACTTAAAAACATTGGGCGGCGATCAAGCCCGGCGGATCGCTCGGCAAAGCGTGGAGGACTGGATCGCGGCGTATCCGGTTTGGGATTCCTTCAGCTGGAACCCGGATATTCTGGGAAACAGGCTGATGCACTGGGTCGTGTTCTATGACTTTTTCGGCGCGAGCGCGGACGAGTCCTTTCAGGATCTTTTCTTCGCGAGCCTTGCGCGTCAGGCTCGACATCTGTCGCGGGCTCTTCCGCACGGGGTTGAGTCGACGGAACTTCTGGAAGGGATTCGGGGACTGGTTTTTGTCGGTGTATCGCTCCAGGGACGCCAATCCTGGCTAACGCAAGCCATGGATCTGTTGGAGACGGAAGTTGAGCGGCAGATTCTGGCCGATGGCTGTCACAGAAGCCGCAGCCCGGCGGCCCTCACAAGAATTTTGCAGAGCCTTCTGGATATCAGGACGGCGTTGCTGGCGGGACGCTACCCGATTCCCGCCCCGCTTGACCAAACAATTGACCGGACGGCCCGGGCGCTACGTTTTTTCCGCTACCCGGACAAAGGATTCGCATTATTTCATGGCACGCAAGAAGGCGACATTGCCTTTGTCGACGCGCTTTTGACCAGATCAAACGTCAAAGGCCGGGTTTTAAGCCGCCTACAACACGGGGGGTACGAACGTCTGACGCAGGGACGCAGCCTTCTGATGGTCGATGCGGGCGCCCCACCGCGTACGCTTTTCGACAAGGGAGTCCATGCGGCGCCGTTGGCCTTTGAGTTTATCTACGGCAAAGAGAGAATCTTCGTCAATTGTGGAACACACCCCTTCGACTCCGTCTGGCAAGACGCTCTGCGCGCGACAGCCGCTCATAATACGCTGACGATCGATCACCGGAACGCCTGCGAAATCGACGGGCAAGGCCATTTATCCCGCAAAGCCCGGAAGGTGACGCTCAGCCGGGAAGAAACCCCGGGAGCGCAGTTGCTCGAGGTTTCGCATGACGGCTATGTCCCGCTGAACGGGGTGACGCACCGCCGGCGCTTTTATCTGGGAAATCTCGGGCATGATCTGCGGGGAGAGGAAACGCTGACCTGCTCCGTGGGCCTGAACCGCACCGTAGACATCCATCTGCGCTTTCATTTGCACCCGCGGGTTCAGATCTCTCTGATCCGAGAGGGAACGGAAGCCCTGCTGCGTCTGCCCGGGGGGGCCGGTTGGCGATTTTTCCATTCCGGAGGGGATTTATCGCTGGAAAACAGTATTTATCTGGGACAGGATTCCCGACCCCGCAAAACCAAGCAGCTTGTTGTCACCGGGACCATGGATTCCGATCGGGCTCAGATCAAATGGGCCCTTCAACGGGAAGGGATTTGACCCCCCCCGTTTATCCAGCCCTTCGGTTTTCGTGGGTCACAAGATAATCAGCCATCACCGACCCAGAAGGGATCTCAACAAGAGACACGGACAGTGTGATGTCACTTCCGGCGCCTCCCGTTCCCATGTCCTCGAGCTTCTTCATCGCTTCGGCGAATCGGGACACGGCCTCCATCGGTTCGGTTTCATAGACAGGCCGTTGCAAAAGGAGACAGAATTCTCCGTCTCCGACTTGCGCGATGATGTCGCTTTGCCGGCGGAGGCGAACAAGATATTGAGATAATTTCGCAGCCGCGTATTTCGCGCTTTGCGCCCCGTCGTGATCAAGAATTTCTTGATAATTCTTGATACCGATAAACACCATGAACGACTCTTCGCCGTACCGATCAGCGCGGTCCAGAGCGGAGAGGAAAAGCTGGTTAAAGGCCGATTTCGCGATCACCCCGCCGGCGGAAGGAAAATCCTCCGTCTCGTCGCCAAGGCGCTGGACAAGCCGTGTTAAATAATCGGCGTTGCGGGTAATTTCTTCAAGCTTTTCGCTATCCATCGGTTTTGGCAATAAGGCGTTCGCGCCCGAGCGGATGGTTTCTTCTTCATCCATGTCATGAGACATCAACACGATATAGGGATACTCCGGAACCGTGCGCCGGATGCTCAACGCCAGAGGACGCGCATTGTTCAGGGGAGCCGGATCGAAAAGGATCAAATCAAAAGACTCTTTCTCCAGACGTTCCAAAGCGTTGTTCTTCACTGTTTCTTCGACAACTCTGTGCCCTTGAGCCGACAAACGGGAAGAGACAAGCTGCATATGAAGCGCGTCGCGGTCAATCACCAGAATTTTCATGAACGGTCCGTCCTTTGGGCAAGCCTAAACATAACGAGCCTGTCTATTCTACCTGATAATTCTTTTGTGCCAAGGAGGAGTTCGCGCGCGGCGGGGCCTTTTTTCGGTTTTTTATTCCCTGCGCAGGAAAACATAGGCGGCCGCCAACGCCAAAGACGCCGGACAAAAACCCGACCACCGTGCCCAATGCTAGAATCGTCTCGGCCGGAACGGTCATTTCCGCAACGGGGAGGTAAATTTGCATGGCCTTCTTAATGCAGGAACGCGTCGGGAGATGCAAGAGGCAAATATTATTCGGAGTCCGGTACGGTAAACAGCACGCCCATCCAGCGCCAACGCCTTTGGTTGTCGCCCTCCTCTGGGACGACGACGGGCAGCGTACAATTGACACGTCCCCGTCCATCCTCAAAAGGCGCGGTCAGCGCGAGCGTCACACGTCCTGCCTCTTCCTTGGCAATTGCCGGACGCGCCTGTCCGGAGGCGAAGCAGGACAAGGCGGGAACCTGCCCCGCCAAGGACTCGGCCAGCGTAAAGGCGATAACAGGCCGGGCAGTGGCTAAAAGCGGATCCGCCGGCTGCGGATCCGTCACCGGCAGGGGCAACGCGTTGGCGATCAGACGGAAACGCTCGGCCCCGCCATAGCTTTCCGTGACCGGGAACCGGGGCAGGGAAAACAGATCATGCCCGGCATAGGCCACGCCGGATTGCTGACCAAAGGCGGCGGTAAAACCTTGCTGGGCGACGACGGCGCGATAGCGGGCGCCGAACTCCCCGAAGGGATAGGCGAAAAAAGCCGGTTCTTTTCCCAGCGCCTCCCGGAAGCGAGCCCGGGCTTTGTTGATCTCCTGCCGGAGGACGCTTTCCTCCCGCCCTGCCAGTCTTGTGTAGGATGCAGGATGAAGACCGATTGTCACCAGATCGTTGCGCGCGAGCTTTCTCAGGCTGGCCCAGTCCATATATCCGGGCAAAGCGCCGTCAGCCTGATCAGTCGCGACGAAAACGGTAAAGGGAATGTTATGCGCCAGTAAAAGGGGAAAGGCGTTATCCATGGCTGATTGATGCGCCCCGTCGAAGGTCAGGACAACCGTGCGCGGAGGTAGCGCCTTCCCGGTTTGCAGCGCCTGGACGACAGACGGAAGAGAACGCACCTGATACCCGCCGTTTTCAAGCTCGGCCAGATGCGCTTCGAACTGTTCGGTACGCAGATTCGTATCCGGATACAGATCTTCGCCGACCCGGTGATAGGCCAGGATGACGGCCGCGCTGCGATCTTCCAGAATCGTCTGGGCCTTCGCCGCCGGAGAAACGGCCAGCAACAGCCCGAACGCTGCCGAAAGAACGCTAAGAAATTCATACCGCATGATGATCCGACCCTAGCATTATTTTCCTTTGGAAAGCTATCATTTATGGTATTTATCTCTGACAATGACAAAGGCACAAAAAATTCTGGCTTTCGATACCGCGATGGGCGGGTGTTCCGCGGCCTTTTACGACACGGACCGGGCGCATGCTACGGCCTTGAGCGAACCGATGGCCCGCGGCCACGCCGAACGTCTGGTGCCGATGATCCAGTCTGTGTTGGAGACCGCCGGTTCATCGTTCGACGCGATCGACTCCCTTGTCACGACGGTCGGACCGGGCGCGTTTGCAGGGCTGCGGATCGGTCTTTCGACCGCTCGAGCGCTGGGGCTGGCCTTGGGAAAGCCCGTCATTGGCGTCACAACTCTGGCCGCGCTGGCGGCGGCGTTTTTTGATCAGCGTAGTCTCGAACCGACTCGGACACTTTGTGTTCTGGTGGAAACAAAACGTAGTGATTTTTATGTGCAGCTTTTTTCGTCCGATAACATACCCCTGCATGCGCCGCAGGCCCGACCCGCAGAGGATATCCTGGCCGGCTTTCCGGATACGAAAAACACGATCATAATCGGCGACGGCGCGCCCCGGTTTTGTGCCTTGTTTCCGGAAGAATCTCTAACCGTCGCGGAAGGATTTTCCTTACCGGACCCGACCGTTATGGCTCGCTTGTCTCTGGCTCAGGACAACCATGGGCTGTGCTCAGCCCGGCCGCTTTATCTGCGCGATGCCGATGTCAGCCGCCCCAAAAACGCCCCCAGAATCCTGTGCGACGATCAAAGATATCTTTGAAACAACTTGATTTTTATCTGAGCTGGGTGTTTATTAGCAAAGTTGAAACTATCCTCCGAACCAAAGGAATGACACGATGACTACCTCCATAGACCGGCAAGACCTCGTAAGCCTTACGGCAAATGTTGTTGCCGCGCACGTATCGGGCAATACGATCGCGATCGACGATATTCCGCCTCTCATTCGGTCGGTTTACAAAACACTTGCGTCCCTTGAGGCCAGCAATATCGCCGTGAACGACGATCCGCGGGAACCCGCCGTTCCTGTCATAGATTCTGTCAATCCCGATTATCTGATTTGCCTGGAAGACGGCAAAAAACTGAAGCTTCTAAAACGACACCTTAAAACGGCCTACGGGATGACGCCCGAGGAATACCGCCTCCGGTGGAACTTGCCGGCCGACTATCCGATGGTCGCCCCCAACTACGCCAAAAAACGCAGCGAGCTCGCCCGGGATATCGGTCTCGGGACTCAGGCGATCGCCAAGAAGGCTTAGGAGAGTCCTACTGACCTAGCGCTTTTCCCCGGTCACGGGCGGCAGAAAGAGCCCGATCGAACAGGGATTGCAGCGTCCCGTCCATCAAAACGGATAAGGCCGCCTCGGTCGTGCCGCCGGGGCTGGTGACGTTCTGACGGAGCGTGGCAGCCGACAGATCCGTATCCTGGTCGGCCAGCGCGGCCGCACCGGTCACTGTCTCCCGGGCCAAGACTCCCGCCAGCGCAGGATCCAGCCCCAGTTTTTCACCGGCAGCGGCGAGTGTTTCCATCAAAAGAAAGACATAGGCGGGACCGCTGCCCGATACGGCCGTCACGGCGTCCATCAAGGCTTCGTCCGCAAGCCACGCCAGACGCCCGGTCGCCTGCAGCAAATCCTCCGCCTGCACTCTTTGATCCTCTCTCACGGCCGCGTTCGACGTCATCACCGTCATGCCTCGTCCGATGGAGGCCGGCGTGTTAGGCATCGCCCGGATGACAGGCTGGCTGACCCCGAAATGCCGTTCAAACCCGACAATAGTCCGGCCTGCGGCGATAGAGAGAACAAGAGTTTCGGGCGTTATCGAGGGCGCAAGCGCCGCGCAGACATCGTCCATGATCTGAGGCTTCACGGCCAGAACGATCACGGCGGCCTCTTTCTGACGGGGCAAATAATCCTCTAGCCGGGTAAAAGCCGTCACGGCGGGGATTTGCGCAAACTCCGGCGGCAAACTGTGCGGATCAAGAATAAGAAAACGGTCGGCTAGCCCCTTGGATATCCAACCACGCAGGAGCGCTCCGCCCATCTTTCCACAACCGATCAACGATATCGCAGGAAGGGCGGAGGTCATGAGAAGTCCACATCATTCGTTTCGATAAGGCGTTCCGGAAGCGGTCGGATCCTGATGCGCGGCATATTTTACACCCCGGGAGAGGGACGCGTATTGACGGTCGATCTGAGCGACTTGTTTTTTGAAAGCGGCTAGTTGTGTCCCCTGAAGCGAGGAGCCGCCCGGCGATTTATGGGTCTGGGGGTTGACCTGCTGTCCGTTGACGATCACTTCGTAGTGCAAATGCGGGCCGGTCGAGCGTCCCGTCGTGCCAACCGCGCCGATGATCTGTCCCTGCTTGACACGGGCGCCCGGTTTGACGCTTTTGTCGATGCGGCTGAGATGCGCATAGGCGGTCTTCAAGGAGCCGTTATGCCGAATGCGAACATAATTCCCGTAGGAGCTCCAGCGGCCGGCCATCTCAATCACCCCGTCCCCGGCTGCATAGATCGGCGTCCCGGTCGGGGCCGCGAAATCAAGCCCCTTATGCATTTTCGTATAGCCTAGAACGGGATGTTCCCGCGCACCGAAGCCCGAGGAGATCCGGGCCCCGTCCACAGGCGTCTTCAGCAAGGCTTTACGGGTGCTTTGCCCGTCAGCGGTAAAATAATCGACATCCCCGTCCGGCGTTTCAAAACGATAGACCGGCACCTCATGACCGTTGACGGTCAGCCGGGCATAGAGAAGATCCCCGTTCTTAACAAATTTTCCGTCTTCGGTTTCTAGCTGTTCGTAAAGAACCTCGAGGGAATCGCCCTGACGGATGTCACGTTGAAAATCAATATCCCAGGAAAAGATACGGATCGTTTCGGCCGTCACCGCGTTGGGAATACCGGCCTTTTCCGCGGAACCGAACAGAGACACGGCGATGGTGGCCTCTTTGGCGTATAGGCGGGGCACGGTTTTGACTTTTTCGACGGAGGAACGGAAATCACCGTTCTCGCCCTGCTCCAGAACAATCGTCTGTAGCGGGTCGAGTGTCATGCGGATGAAGGAAAACGGCACCGCGGATGATCTGCTTTCCTCCGAAAAACGGATCTGGATCGTTTGCCCGGGACGGATCGTTTTCGGATCGAGATGCGCGGCCATGGCATCGACCGCCTTATAGGCGTCCGCCCGGGACAGGCCAGCCTTTTGCAGCGCGCCGGAAAGCGTGTCTCCCGCCCCGATCTTCACGGTCTTTTCGATAACGGAAGGTCGCGCGGCGGGCGGTGAGGGAGGCATCGGAAACGAAGCCTGCGCCGGTTCGGGATGCGTGCCGTCTATCACACGACTACCCGGAACGGAGAGCGCGGTAGACATAACGTCATTTGCTTCCGTAACGGAAGCAGGGACGAAGGACGCTCCGGAATCTTGGGAAAACCCGACCATAACGCCCAGTCCCGCGAGAACTCCCACAAACAGGGGCATCACGACATAGCGCAACCGTAAACGATTATGGCGGGTCAGAACGTGGCGATGGCGCAACGGCAAAAATCGACCACACCGCATGGCCCAGCGGGAAAACGTTGTTTGCTCCGGTCGCGCCTCTGTTTTTTGGGAAAGCATGCTATCCAAACGTTGTGTCCAGGGAATCAAGCGCTGCTTCGATCAATTCGCGCGGCTCGGACGTTTTTTTGTTCACATCGGTTACGATATAGATCCCGAAGATCAAAAAGACAAGGGCGTCGACCGCGTCGCTTTTATCGGCACTCGTCTCGATGAAGCCGGGCAAAAGGCCTATAAACAGAAAAAACAGGAACAAAACCGTGTACAGGATCGTCAGGGAATAAGCCGGCCGGGTAACGCCGGACAGGATGATTCGGGCCGTGTTCCCGTCAAGCGTCATGTCCACGTCCATCTCAACCTGGGCGTGGCGCGTCATGCTGGAGGGCGACCCGGTGGTCCCGACCAGCTTAAAGTGTTCCTCCCCGTCCGAAACCGTTTCAATCTCCATCGCCCCTTGCAAACGATTGAGCAGAGCATCCTTCAACAGGGCCGGTTCAACGGCACGAGACAAATGGATTTTTCGGGAGACCTCGATATGTTTCATAATAATGATAATCCCCGGTCTTGTCAGCCTTATTTCATGCCGCAAGCCTTGTTAATTGCGTCATGCGCGGCGCCGGATCCCTTCAGGCTAAACGTATCCTTGGTCTCGGTCCCGCGGGAAGACGTCCCGGTCACAACCATGCCCGAGCCCTTGCGGATGGTGTGGGCCAGCTTGTCGTCCGTCTCCGCGTCGGGCGCCCACGCCGTTTCATCCTGGGTAAAGAGGGTAAACCGGCTGGAATCGATCTTCACCGTCGCGTCGCTGCCGCTTTTATAGGTGTAACCGGTGATGTAGCTGAAAACGTTCTTGCTTCCCTCCGCAGGGCGGTGGGTGATCAAGGCGAACACGTCCCCGCGGCGGCTATAGCTCCCTTCGGCCTTTTTCGGCTGGCTGGCCATGTAGCAGACTTTCTGGCCGTCCTCGTCGAACGTATAAGCGGCCCAATCGCCATACGTGCCGATCAATTTCGGTTCGGACGCACGAGCCGGTGTGGCGAATAAAACAGCGGCACATAAAACGGCCAGACCGAACAAAGGCAAACACTTGCGCATAAAAACAGATCCCTAAATTTATGTCATTATAAAGCCGGAAGATATCCAGCGATTTAAAAAAAGCCGCCCCCATTATATACCCCCCGCCGTCATTGTCAAAACAGGAAAAACGGTTTTTGGCTGACCACCCCTCAATTTTCCGTGCGATCCCTAACAGCTGGCGTTGTTTTAGCCCCCAGCCCCCTGATACCCGGCCCCTTGGGGCGGGGAGCCTTCACTTTTGACTTGAGTTTCTGCGCTAGAAACCGCTATACAAGCGGCATATTCTATCTGTCAGAAAAAATGAGGACAAACTTATGAATATCGATGCGATCCCTGTTGGGAAAAACCCGCCTGAAGATTTTAACGTTATCATCGAAAACCCTATGGGCGGCGCTCCGATCAAATACGAGATGGAAAAAGAATCCGGCGCGATCCGGGTCGATCGTTTTATGCAGACCGCGATGCACTACCCGGCCAATTACGGGTTTATCCCGCACACTTTGTCGGGTGACGGCGACCCGGTGGACGTTGTGGTGCTGACCCATGTTCCGATCATGCCGGGGGCGGTTATTTCGTGCCGCGCTGTGGGGGTCTTCATCATGAAGGACGAATCCGGGATGGACGAGAAGATCATTGCCGTACCCGTCGACAAGCTGAATCCCTTCTATCACAAGCTTCAATCGATCGACGATATGGATCCGGCTTTGCGCAATCAGATCGAGCATTTCTTTGCCCACTACAAGGATCTAGAGTCCGGGAAATGGTCCGAGACGATCGGATGGGAAGGGCCCGACAAGGCACGTGCCCTGATCGTTGAGGGTGTCGACCGGGCCTAGGGGCTTTCCGGTACGCTATCCGATGGAGCACGCCTCGCACAGCGAAGAAGACACGGCGGTGATCGCCCGAACGATCGCGGCGAAGCTTGCGCCCGGATCGTGTCTTTGTTTGCAAGGCGATCTGGGGGCGGGGAAAAGCGTCTTTTGCAGGGCTCTGATTCGGTCTCTGGCCGGGGAGCAGGATCTCGAGGTGCCGAGCCCGACCTTCACGCTGCTTCAGACATACGACACGCCGTGCGGGATCGTTTATCATTTCGACCTCTATCGCCTGGACAATCCCGTAGATGTGTTCGAGCTGGGGTGGGACGAAGCCTTGGCAACGGGAATCACACTGGTCGAATGGCCGGAAAAGGCGGGACCTTACTTGCCGGCGAACGCGCGCCGCCTGACGATCAAACAGACGGGTCCCTTAGACCGGCTCATCCAAGAGTCAGATTACTTGCGCTGAGCCTTTTCAAACAGGCTGTCCGCGGAAACGGGCTCAACCTTTGGCTCCGTTTTCATCGTCGTATAAAGGGGCGCTTTCTCCTCGACGACAAGAGAGACGGAGTCTTCGGCCGCAAGGGAGTCCGCTGACAGATCGACGGCCTCCTCCTGCACAACAACGGAGGGGCCGCGCGCGGGCATCAATTTGGCCCTGACATAGGCGATCCCGTGACCAGCGGTGCGCTCCATCGTGTAAGGGACGCGTTCATACTGTCCTTGCTCCCACCCCTGGCCGCAACCGGCAAGGAATAAAACGGGCAAGGCGGATAAAGCGACAACAAGCGAACGAGCGGGCAAAGACATGGTATGCCTCCTGTGAGAAAAGGAAGAACATCTGAAAGGATCCAGGAACGAAAGACGGCGCGGACACGCCTGATTTTCCACTGTACCGAAAATCCGGTTTTTTTGCAACTGTGCGAATTATATTGACAGGAACATCGGAAGCGTGCATCACTCGGCGATGAGTTTGATACGATACTCTACGACGACAAACGACTTTACGAGACGCCCCGTACCGTCCAGGTTGGGATTTCCCTTTTGAAGTTTTGTTTAAACGAGAGGCGCTTCAGACGAAAGAGCGTTTTTGCGCGGTTGTAAAAACGCATGAAACGGTTCACGCAAAAGGAGAAATCGCAATGGCAACCGGAACAGTAAAATGGTTTAATCCCACCAAAGGCTATGGGTTCATCGAGCCCTCAGACGGAGGTAAGGATGTTTTTGTCCACATCAGCGCGGTTGAGCGGGCTGGCATGCGCACCCTGCGCGAAGGTCAGAAGATCAACTATGAGCTTCAGTCCGAAAAAGGCAAAACCTCTGCCACGAATCTGCAAACGGAAGAAGAAGCCGCGTAACGCTGGTTTCGTTTTTTCGCTTGAAACAAAAAACGCAGGGAACCGGAGACGGTCTCTGCGTTTTTTTGTGCTATAGTTTTGCGCTATAGTCAGCTGGGTACAGAAAGCACGATACCAACGCATGAGCGAATCCGCTTTTACAGGTCTGCCGCCTCAAACGCCCCGTACGCCGCCGCCTCCCGCGTCCGAACGGCTGGCGTTTCGAGCCCGGATCGTGGCGCTTGAAGGCGTTCCGGATAGCCGGCCGGCCCGAACAACCGTTGAGGGCGAAGTGGTTGCCGTGGACAAACAAGATCGCACGCTTCGCGTTCGAACCGACCAGGGGGTTGTAACCCTTAAAATTAACGGCGGCCCCCTCCCACCGGAGGGGCAGAAGGTGCAGCTGGACCTTCCACCCGGCGACCTGTCTCGCCAACAGATTACGATCCGGGTCCTTGCCGAAGCGGTAACAAAAAACGGTCTGCCCCCTCCCGGCGCCCC
This sequence comes from Alphaproteobacteria bacterium, assembly GCA_020442505.1. GTDB lineage: Bacteria > Pseudomonadota > Alphaproteobacteria > Micavibrionales > Micavibrionaceae > JACKJA01. Next base: position 11,663 of record JAGRJZ010000144.1, read on the forward strand.
GTTGCCACCTGCGGCGCGCGTTCCTTCGGAAGCCGTTTCCGTTTCGCTGTCTTTTCCGGATACCCCGTCACCCCCTCCGTTGGCCACCAAAACAGCGCTTCCGGTCGCGGGCGGCGCTCCCTTGTCCCCCTCTCTGGAGACGGGTCAAATCGTGCGGCTTTTGCCTCTTTTTCCGGCGGAGCCGGCCCCCGTACTTTCCAACCTTCTTGCGAAGGAGACAATCGTGACGATCCCACCCGGGGCTTTTGCGCCGGAAACCTTTCTTATTCCCGATTTCTCGAAAGAGAACACGATAATCATTCCGTCCTCGTTCTCCGGGCGTGGCGTGCCGAACGCCTCTCTTGTGTCTTCTTTCTTTCCCGGGAGCGCCACCTTTGCAACAGAAACGCAGTCCTTCCTGCCGTCGCCTTTTCCGACACCCACCGATCAGCCTTTGCTTCAAACGTCCAGTTTGTCCCGCATTGACGTACCTTCCTTTGTCCTAAGGGACGAAAAAGCCGCAATTCTTCCTCCCGGCACACCTCCCTCCACATTGAGGTCTTTTCTCTTCGACCCGGCGATTGGCTTGTCATCATCGAACAGGCCCGTCGCCGAAAAACAGGACGCGCTTGTGATCAGGCATCTTCCGCCGGATCCTCTGCGGGCCCTTACCGGAGAAGGAATAAACGCAGGGGTTGACACGGAGCGCCTTTTACTCGGACGACCGACGAGCTGGATAGCACGGATCATCGGCGCCACCGGAGACGATCTCCCCCTGATCGCGTTATCAGGAAATCCTGCCAGAAAAGAAGCTGCTTTTGTTCTACAGTTTCGGGCTGGAAATTTGCCGCCCGGAACCAGGTTGGAGCTTCTTCCTGTCTCGCGCCCGGAATCAGCTGTTTCATCTCAAGGGCCGATCGCGTCCGCCGTGTTTCCGTTGCTTGACTTGTGGGCCGGCCAGCCCTGGCCAATAATGGAGGATCTGAACCAGGCCCTTTTGGCGCTGGATCCTCCGCTTGCCAGTCAGTTTCAGCACATGATTCCCAACGCGGCGCAACCCCTTCGAATCCCGGTTACGGCTTTCTTTTTTATCGCCGCCGTGCGGGCGGGGGATGTGTCCGGATGGTTGGGAGACAAGGCAGTCGATGCTCTCAAAAAAGCCGGGAAGGGGGAGTGGATCACCCGTCTTTCCCGCGAAGGCGCGAGCATCACCCGGACCCTCAGCACGGATGGACCCTCAACGCAGGAATGGCGCAGCATGGCGCTGCCTCTTGTGTGGAACGGGGATATTCACAAAATTTTGCTGCATTATCACCAGGACGATCGGAATCAAGGAGAAAACCAGGAAACCGGGCCCCTGACTCGCTTCCTGTTCGACCTGTCCCTGACCCGGATCGGTCCCGTGCAACTGGACGGCCTTCATTGCCCCGGGCGGCTCGACTTGATCGTTCGGACGTTGCGTCCCTTCAGCGGCGGGATGAAAGACGCGATGCATGCAGCCTATACTGGTGCGCTGGAACAGGTCGGACTCTCGGGATCGTTGGCCTTCCAGGGCAAACCACAACCATGGATCAAGGTCCAGAAACCGCCGCCCCTTGCGCCCGGGGCTTTCTCCGCATAAAATCGTTCCGTCATGAGCGGATTACATCACCACCATGCCGGACACGGGCACGATTCGCTGGACCCCGCTATGGCACTGACCGCGGGGCGCGCGGCTATCATGGTCGGGCTGTGCCTGATCGTCGCCAAAAGCTGGGCCTATATCCATACGGACTCGGCGAGTATTCTGGCGTCTTTGACCGATTCGGTCGGGGATACGGCGATTTCCCTGATGTCTTATTTCGCGATTCGTCTTTCCCTGAAACCGGCGGACGCGGAACACCGGCACGGTCACGGAAAGATCGAGGGGATAGCGGCCCTGTTCCAGGCGGCTTTCTTGACCGGTTCGGCGGTCTTCCTGTTTCTGGAAGGGTTGGAGCGCTTTACCAACCCGCAGCCGGTCGTGGATCACGGGCTTGCCGTTGCCGTGATGCTGTTTTCCGTTTGCCTGACGCTGGGCCTTGTTTTGTTGCAAAGGCATGCTTTGCGCAAGGCGCCTTCTCTCGCGGTAGAAGCGGATTCCGCGCATTACGCCATGGATATCCTGACCAACGTTGCGGCGTTGCTCGCTCTGGTCCTTTTATTTTACGGCGGTCCTTTGTGGATCGATCCGCTTTTCGCTGTCGGAATGGCCGGATACTTTCTCTATACGGCGTATCAGATCGGCCGCAAGGCCGTCGATATGCTGCTGGACCGGGAGTTGCCGGAAGAGACGCGAGCCCGGATTATCGCGCTGGTTTCAGAAAACAGGCATGTCAAAGCGTTTCACGACTTACGTACCCGGGCCTCAGGCATGACGGTTTATATCTATCTGGATATCGAAGTCGATCCTGATTTTTCCCTGAAAAAAGCCCATGCCGTTTCTCTGGACGTGGAAGAAAAACTGATGACAGATTTCCCGAATGCGGAGATTATGATCCATGTGGACCCGGCCGGCATTCCCCACCGGGAAAGCCGCCACCGCGCTATGTATAAGGATTGACGTTCGCAATGACCAACGTAACGCCCCTTCATTCCTGCCATCTGGCGGCAGGCGCCAAAATGGGTTCCTTCTCCGGGTACGAGATGCCGGCGCATTACGGCGAGGGCGCGGTGGCCGAGCATGAGTGGGTCCGGGCGTCTTGCGGCTTGTTTGACCTGTCGCACAGGGGCCAGATGATCCTGCACGGCAATGTCGTGCCTTTGCTGCATAAATTGACCCCGTCCGAATTCGGAGCGATTCCAGAGGGACGCACGTGCTACACGGTTCTTACCAACGAGAAAGGCGGAATCATCGACGATCTGTTTATCGCCAAGCTGGGGCCGGATCGCTTTTTTGCGGTTTTGAACGCCGGCTCCAAGGAGAAGGATTTCGATTGGGTCTTCAGCCACATGCCCGCCCGGATAGCGATGGATAATCTCGAGGATCAGGCCCTTCTAGGACTTCAGGGACCCCGGTCGGCCCGGGTTTTGCTCGAGGCTCTGGGTATCGACGCCGTGATGCAGCCGCATATGTGGACCGTTGAAACGGAACTGCCGGACGGGATTCCTGTTTTCCTCACCCGCTTTAGCTATACCGGAGAGGATGGATTCGTCCTTAGCCTGCCCGGAAGCAAGGCCGAAGCCTTGTGGGACCGCCTGTCGCGGCACAAAGCCGTAAAGCCGGCGGGATTTGGAGCGCTAGACAGTTTGCGTCTTGAAATGGGATATTGTCTGTACGGTCACGACATCGACGATACCACGACCCCGATCGAAGCCGGGCTTGATCGAGTTTTCCGCGAAGATCATGCGGATTTTATCGGGCATGACGAGTTATTGATTGAGAGAGCCGAGGGACCGGCTCGGCGCCGGGTGGGCGTGATTCTGTCAGAGTCCGGTATCCCCTTGGAAGGCGCCGATATTTTCAGCGTACAAAACGAACCGATCGGTGCGTTGACCAGCAGTGGTTTCTCGCCGACGCTGAAAGCAGGCATTGGTCAGGGCTACGTGAAAAGCGGGTACGTGCTTCCCGGCACGCAGGTTTTCGTGCGAGTCGGAGAGAAAAAAATTCCCGGAAAGATCGTCGCTCTTCCGTTCGTTCCTGGCCACACGAAATCTCCGGAACAGGCTGTTCCGATGGTTGAGAAGCGGCAGGATGACACATGGAGACAACAACAGGGGGAGACGCGCACATGACCGATCCGCTGGAAGGCCTTCATCCCGGCATTATCCTGAAAACGCAGATTCTTGAAAAGACGGGCATGAGCCAGAACTACCTCGCGCAGATGATTCGCGTCCCGCCAAACCGCATCCACGACATTGTCCGGGGACGGCGCAGCATCACGGCCGATACGGATCTACGCCTGTGCCGGTTTTTTGGCCTTCCGGAAGGGTACTGGCTGCGTATTCAAAATGCCTACGACCTTTCAATCGCGCGGGAA